>NZ_JBEXCS010000131.1:0-20227 GCF_040605395.1 Streptomyces sp. NPDC005648
CTGCGGAATCCCCGGCGCGCGTACGGGCCGTCTGTAGAACACCGGCCGGCGCCGGGGCGTTGCAGTGGCCTGTGGTTCAGTCGGCCGGTGACCGGCGGACCAGCGCGTCCGCCAGCGGACGGTGCTCCAGCGCCACACCACCGCACACCACCCGCGACGCGGGCCAGCCACGATCCGGCGGGCGGTCCGGGAAGACCGCGGGTGCCCCGATCACCACCCGGACGGCGAACCCCCGGCGCCGGGGCGTTGCAGTGGCCTGTGGTTCAGTCGGCCGGTGACCGGCGGACCAGCGCGTCCGCCAGCGGACGGTGCTCCAGCACCACACCACCGCAGACCACCCGGGGCGCGGGCCAGCCACGGTCCACCGGGCGGTCCGGGAAGACCGCGGTGACCCGGTCACCCACGCGGACGGCCGGGATCTCCGCGCGCAGTCGGGCCACGGAGGTCCTGCGTTCGTGCCACGGGCAGGTGAGCCGGCCGTCCGTGGCCACGTCGGCCAGGTGCAGGGGGCCGCCGCGGTGCGGGCACCGGGCCCGCATCACGAAGCCCCGGCCGCCGACGGTCGCGTAGACGAACGGTGTCCCGGCGACCACCACACAGTTGTCCCGCCCCACGGCGGGGAAGGTCACGACAGGCACTTGCGGTAGTCCCCCACCGAGTGGATCTCGTAGACGCACTCGTCCGACTCGATGTTCGCGCCGTGCAGCCGGTTGCGTTTGATCACCACACCCTCGCCCGCCTGGAGGGTGAGTGAGGAGCCGAGGCCGCTCTCGAAGCGCATGGTGCCGGAGACGATGTGGCACAGTTCGTCGCCGTCGTGGCAGTGGGTGTTGGACAGTTCGCCACGGGGCTCGACGATGTGGGCCACGGGCGCGTCGACCTTGCCCTGCTTCAGCCCCTCGAAGACCGGGTCGTGCAGCTTCTTCAGCTCGGGCTGGGCGTCCATCCACGCGATCTGCTCGGTGAAGTCGAAGTCGGCGACCTCCAGGAGCACCCGGTACTCCTCGATGCCCCGCACGATCTCCGGGATGACGCCCTCGCCGTGGGCCTCCACGAGCGGCTTGATGATCTTGTCCCGGGCCATCCGGCCGTGGTGCTGGTCGATGTGCACGTGCTCGGTGAAGTAGGTGGTGTCCACCGTGTCGCCGAAGACCTCGCGCAGCAGCCGGTCGGCGCGGCGGCAGAAGTCGACCAGGGAGCTCTCCGTGTAGTAGAGCGCGCCCACGTAGCGGAAGAACAGCTCGTGGTTCTTGCCCAGGTAGTGGAAGTAGTTGTTCAGCAGCAGGCTGCTGTTCAGGTAGTACTGCCAGTACCGATGGAGGTCGGACTCCAGGCCGACGGACTCCAGGGTCCGCTCGAACAGGGTGCTGTGCTTGGTGTCGTGGACGCCGTAGCCGTACTCGTCGATGACGACCTTGAACCACTCCGACTGCGCGGGGCCGTAGTAGCCGAGCACGTTGCGGATCATCGGGGAGGCCTCGGAGAGGAAGTCCGGCGCGAACTGCACCAGCCACATCCGGGCCGCGCGCCCGGGGTCAGAGGAGCCCCGGATCGCCTTCTCCACCGGTGACTGCTCCTCGCCGCCGTCGGTGTCGAGGGAGTCCAGGTAGGCGTCCAGGCTCTCGGCCGTCCAGGTGCCGGACGTCTCCACCTCGTCGTCGAGGAAGCCGAAGGCATGGCGTTCGAGGGCCGGGCGGATGCGCTCGCCGAGCGCCCGGTTGGCGGGGCTGTAGAAGGTGCGGAAGTCGTCTTCCTGGCCCTTGAGGCCGCCCTTCGGGAAGAACACGAGGTCGGCCTCGTAGATGCTGGTCAGCAGGCGCTGCACGGCCAGGCTCGGGTAGTTGAGTATGTTCTCCCGGCCCGGTGCGCGGTCGTAGTCGAGATGGGGCAGGACCTGCGGCCTGAGCTGCCGGCGGTAGGGGCTGTCGTGGTTCAGCCAGTCCATGTTGTCGTGGTAGATCGGGGCGGTGGCGTACTGCACCACCGCGTCGCGCAGTTCCGCGCCACTCAGCTCGAACGGGATGTGCGCCGGGACATGACTCATCGCTTGCTCCCTGGTGCCAAGTCGTGAGGGGTGGGTGGGGGGCGCCGGGTCAGAGACCCACGCCGAGGACGAAGTCGCTCCAGGTGAACCGGAGGGAGACGGTCTCGCCCGCCTTCGTCGGCAGGGGCTTCTCCAGCCCGACCCAGCCCTGCATCCAGTGCGAGCCGGGGTTGTCGGGCGAGTTGGTCAGGACGATGCCGTTGCCCATGTCCAGCTCGAACCAGACCGCCAGTGCCTGTGCCTCGCCGTCGTCGACGGTGGGCAGTACGAGGGTGCGCTCACCGGGCTCCAGCGGGTCGCGCGCCAGGTCGAACTCCAGCAGCGGCACCTCCTCGGAGAGGTACCGGTGCGGCCAGGTGTCGAGCCGCATGGGGAAGTGGCTGCGGGTCGCGAGGGTGTTCATGAGCGAGACGTCGAAGCCGGCGGCCGTGGTGACCTGGTTGAGCCTGGTCGCCGCGTCGCTGCTCACCAGCCGGCCGTAGAGCCGGGCCGCCGACGGCATCATGACGCCGTCCGGCGCCAGGAGGTGCTCGCGTGCGTGGCGCACGGAGGGCAGCAGGCCCTCGCCGATGAGGCCGCAGTCGACGATCTCGGAGACCAGGACGTCCACGGGTCCGCCGAGGTCCCGCACCGGGTCCAGTCCGGTGGACGGCCTGCCGATCACGGTGATGACGTCGGACAGCCCGTGCGCGTCGACGACGTTGCGGGCGACCTCCGCCAGCAGCGGGTTCATCTCGCAGGTGAAGACCCGGCCCGCCCCCGCCCGGGCCGCGGCCATGGCGAGCAGCCCGCTGCCGGAGCCGATGTCCAGCACGGTCGCCCCGGCCGGGATGCCCCGCTCCAGGGCGGTGACCAGGGCGTCGTTGCGCTCGGTGTCGTTGAGCATCGCGAAGTGCCAGCGCGGAACGTTCCTGCGGGCGATCCTGGCGAAGATGTCCGCGTCCAGGGAGAGGTTCTCCGGTGGTGTCCTCAGCAGTGTGGACGCCTGTTCGGCGAGCACGCTCATCTCCTGCGCGAGCGACTCCAGCATGGCCGCGCCCAGCCGGTACGGCGCACCGCCGGCCGGTGGGGTCGCCGGGTTCCGTGGTGCCTCCGCCTCGACCGACGCACCCTGCACCCGTTGTAAGTGACGCATATTACAACTGCTCCTTACGCTGACTCGCCGGGTTGACAGTGGCGGGAGGCGGTTCGCGACACCGCCCCGCCACCACACAGCGACCGTACGTAACGCAGTTGTTGCCAAACTTCAGCCGCGCTTCAGCCGAAGCGGCACGTCCCGCAGCCCGGGAGACGCCTCTGACCTGCGCCGTCGCGAGGGCTGCCGGTCGACTGGAGCGAGGCGGCAGAACCCGGCCGAGGCACCGGCTCGTAGACGGAGGCGTCGGGTGGGAAACATGGACGGCCGGGGCCTTGGACCCTGGCGGGCGTCGTGGAAGATCACGCCGAGTACGTGCCGACGCCCGGTGTGCACGGCGCTCACTCCATGGCGCAGCGTCACCCGGCTCCAGCCCCGGGGCGAGCGCACCGGACGGTAGTGGACGGCGAAGATCAGCCCCTGGCCCTGTTCCGGGCGGCGCACGAGGGGGCGGGACTGGGCGCGCGGCCGCTGTTCCACGAAGACACTCTCGCCGCCGGTGAAGTCACGGTCGGGCCGGTCCAGGAGGATCGCCACCTGGAGCGGGAAGGTGAGATCGCCGTGCACGTCCTGGTGCAGGCAGTTGTAGCCGCCCTGCTCGTAGTGGAGCAGAAGGGGGGTCGGCCGGTGCTGTCCCTGGGCGGCGCAGGCCGCGACCAGGTCCTCGTGCCGCTCGGGGAACGCCGGCTCACCGAGGCGCGCGGCCCAGGTGTTGGCGATCCGCGCCAGTGCCGGGTACAGCTGCCGGCGCAGGGCCAGGACCGGCTCGGGCAGCGGATGGGAGAAATAGCGGTACGACCCCTCGCCGAACCTGTGCCGGGCCATGGTCACGGTGCTGCGGAACAGGTCCGGCACGTCGTACGACTCCCTCAGCCACGCGCACTGTTCCGGCGTCAGCAGGGGCGGGGTGAGCGCGACACCCTCCGCGTCCAGCTCCGCCGCCAGCGCCGGCCAGTCGAGGTGCCGCAGCGCGGGCGGCCCGTCCTCGGCGGCGGCCGGCCAGTCGATGGGCACCGGTTCGGCGAACCCGGGGAGGGGCGGGGTCTCGTAGGCGTTCACGCGCTCGACTCTCGGTGGCGGAAGGGACGTAGGGAGAAGGGGGGTGGGCGCCGAGGACGGGGGATCACCCGGCGCCCACCGCTCAGGGGGCCGTCGGGCCGGTGCGGGCCTCCAGGCCGAGCAGGAAGCGCTTGGCCTCCAGACCGCCCGCGTAGCCGTTCATGCTGCCTCCGGAGCCGAGGATCCGGTGGCACGGCAGTACGACGCAGACCGGGTTGTTGCCGAGGGCCGTGCCGACCGCGCGGGCGGCCCGCGGCCGGTCGAGCGCCGCGGCCAGCTCTCCGTAGGTGGCGGTGCGCCCGTACGGGACGAACGCGTTCAGCGCCATGACCGTGCTGCGGCTGAAGGGGGTGGCGAGCAGCAGGTCGACCGGCACCGTGAAGTCACGGCGGGCGCCGGTGAGATAGGCGTCGAGCTGGGCCCGCGCCTCCCCCAGCACCTTCCGCCCGGCCGGCTCCGCGTCCGCCGGCCCGTCCTCCTCCGCGACGGGGCGCAGCCCCGCCCGGGCGATACGGGCGACGGCGTCCTCGCGGCTGCCGTAGCAGCACAGCACGAGCGCGTCGGCGGTGGCCGCCAGCACGAGCGGCCCCACCGGCGTGGGGTGGACCGCGACCGTCACCGCGGTGTCGCGGGGGGTGTCACTGGTTCGCAAGGCACAACTCCGTGTTCGTCTCGGCCGTCGGGTTCCGGCGGCCGTCATACCGCGACCGGCCGGCAGCTCTTGCAGGCGCGGTACCCGGCCCGCCCCGCTTCCCGCGCGGTACGGAACGGCACCTGGTGGGGCGGGGTGATACGGCGGGCGTGGGCGCAGGTGGGGTGGCAGTAGATCCGGGTCGTGTCACTGCCGAGGTACACCACTCCGCTGCTCCGCAGCTCCGCCACCCGCCGCGGATCGATCCCCTCCGCGGCGCGCAGCGCGTCCCCGACGTCGGGCACCTGACCGGCATCACAGGGAGTCCCGATGTCGTACGTCACCCGGTGGCACGGGATCAGCACGGGGGCCGGGTTGGCGGCCAGGGCGCCGACCACGGCCTCGGGTGCCACCGCGGCCTCCCTGGCGATCCAGCCGACGGGGCGCAGCTGCCCGGCGGGGATGGCGCGCACCGCTTCCAGCACCGCCCGCTCGGCCGGGCCGAGCGGGGACAGGTCGATGGGCAGGCGCCGGGCGCGGCCGGTGCGCAGCGCGCTCGTGACCCCCGGGAACGGCTTGGCCGACCGCAGGGCCGAGCGGTGGGTCCGGGACCGGTGCAGTTCCTCGAAGGCCGCCGCGGTCAGCCCGCCCGCGTCCAGGGCCGTGCCGGTCACCGCCTCCGGGCCCGCCGCGACGAAGAGACCGCCGACGGCGATGTCGAGACGGACATAGGTGTCGTAGGTCTCGCGCGGGATGCCCGCGCGCCGCAGCACGCGCAGGGCGAAGTCGGCCGGCGGTTGTGCGGTCAGCCCGGCCAGGGCCGCAGCGGTGCGCGAGGCCTCGTGGTCGCCGCTCATGTCGTCACCTCCTCCAGCTCGGCGGTCTCCGGCTCCAGCAGCCGGCGCAGCCCCTTCAGCCCCCGGGACACCTGTGCCTTGGCCGTACCGACCGCGCACTTCTGCACCTCGGCCACTTCCGTGTAGCTCAGTCCCAGCACATGCCGGAGCACCACGGGTGTGCGGTGGTGCTCCGGCAGCTCCAGCAGGGCCATGACCAGGCGGCGGCGGTCCTCGGCGAGCGCGGCCCGCTCCTCCGGTCCGGGGCTGTGGTCGCTCCACACATCGGCGGTGTCCTCCACGGGCATCCCGGCCAGGGCGGGCCGGCGCGAGCAGGTGCGCAGATGGTTGCGCCACACGTTGGCGGCGATGGTGAGCAGCCAGGCGCGGGGTTTGAGCTGCCGCCTCCGCTCGGCGTCGTAGTCCTGTAAGGCCGTGTAGGCGCGCAGCAGGGCGTCCTGCCCCAGGTCGTCCGCCTCGGTGGCGGAGCCGCAGACCCGGAGCAGGAACGTGTACACCGCCCTGCCGTGCACCCTGACCAGCTCCGTGAAGCCGTCGTCGAGGTCCACCGCCAGGAGTTCGGTCAGCTGCCGCTCCGCCTTCTCGTCCATCACCGAATGAAACACCGGGCGGGGGTGAAGGGTTGCGATACGCCGGTACGGGCGCCGGGGCCGAGGTCTCCACGGCGCCTCCACATCACGCCCGCAGGTTCACAGGTGCGCCCCGAATACCCCGTGCCAAGGTGGAAATCCGTCAACCACGGTCGCACCCCCGGCACTTCAGGGAGATCCCCATGCTGCACGGCATCGACGTGAGCGCCTTCCAGTCCGCCTCCTACGACACGGACGGCTCCTCCTTCGTCTTCATCAAGGCGACGGAGGGCCGTTCGTACGTCAACCCGAGACTGGCGGCCCAGACGAAGCGGGGGCGTGACGCCGGCCTGGTCGTCGGTTTCTACCACTTCCTCTGGCCCGGCCACATCGAGGCCCAGGCGGAGTACTTCGTCCAGCACGCCCCCGAGAAGGCGGGCGACCTCCTCGCCGTGGACTGGGAGACGACGAGTTCGGGCACCCACGCGAGCAACGCGGAGAAGGACCTGTTCATCCGCACGCTGAAGAAACTGCGCCCGAACAACCGGGTGGTGCTCTACTGCAACCGCGACTTCTGGCTCAACATCGACCGCACCTCCTACGCCGGCGACGGCCTCTGGATCGCCGACTACGTGACGGCGGGCAAGCCCCGCATCATGGCCGAGTGGCGCTTCCACCAGTACACCAGCGACCCCCACGACAAGGACGTCGCGGACTTCGCCGGCACGGCGGCCCTGAAGGAGTGGGCCAAGGAGGCGTGAGCGGCACCGCCCGGACGGACGCCCGGGGCGTGGCTCAGGCGCGCCACTCCGCCGTACGCTCCGGGGCGGCCGCCGCGAGGGCCTTGGACACCTCCTCCGTGCCGGCCCGGAGGCCGTACACGGGGGTGCCCGGCTGCTGGCGCCAGGACTCGTCGAGGGTGCCGGCGTCGACCGTGTCGAAGCCGAGTTCGTCGATGAGGGCGCGGACCTTGCGCTTGGCCGCCTCGTCGTCGCCGGCCACCGGGAGGGCCTGGCGGTCGGGGGCGCCGGCCGGGAGGGGGCGTTCCAGGATGTCGACGGCGAAGGTGCCGTTGAAGGCCTTGATCACGGTGTGGCCGAGCTGCTGGGCGGTCCAGCGGCTCTCGGTGAGGCCGTCGTCCTCGATGCCGGCGATCCTGCCGTCCCGCTGCTGCGGGTAGTAGTTGCCGGTGTCGATCACCGCCACCCCCTCGGCGGCTCCGTCCAGTAGACCGGCGGGGAGGCCGGGGACCGCCTTGAGGGGGACGGTGACCACGACGATCTCCGCGCCCTTGGCGGCCTCCTCCACCGGGACCGGAGTCGCGCCGGTCTCCTCGGCCAGTTCGGTGAGGGTCTGCGGACCGCGGGAGTTGGCGACGGAGACGTCGTGGCCGAGGGCGGTCAGCCGCCGGGTGAGGTTGCCGCCGATGTTGCCCGCGCCGATGATGCCGATCTTCATGACAGGCCTTCCTGAGTCCGGGTTCGATGCACCTGCATGCGTCTGGCTGGGGTCAACCAGAGAGGTCGCGGCAGTATTCCGGTGGGACTCGGGAAGGTCACCGGCCTCCCGGGGCCGGTGCACAGCCGTACTCAGAGTCGTACGACGATCTTGCCCGTGTGGGTGTTGGACTCCATCAGGCGATGGGCGTCCTGGACGCGGTCGAGGCCCTCGAAGACCTCGCCGACGGCCGGGCGGAAGCCGCCGTCCGCGAGGCCCGCGCCGAGGAAGGCGGCGGAGCGTCGGTGGTCGGCGGGGGTGGTGAAGTGCCTCATGTTGGCGTACGCGTGGAGGGTGAAGGGCCAGTTCCGGGGGATCTCGGCGGGGCGCGGGTCCAGCCAGCCGTACGCCACCATCGAGCCGCCCGCGGCGAGGGCCTGCGCCAGCTGGTGGAAGCCGGGGCCGCCGATCGCATCGAAGATCACCTCGACCCCCTGGCCCCCGGTGAGCCGCACGACCTCCTTCGCCACCGCCTCCGGTGCCGACTCCCCGGTGACGATCACCTCCGCCGCGCCCAGCTCCAGCAGCCGCGCCCGCTTGGCCTCCGTACGGGTCGTGGCGAACGGGATCGCGCCGATACGGCGGGCGACCTGGATCGCCGCGGTGCCCACCCCGCTGGAGGCACCGGTGACGAGGACGTGGTCGCCGGGCCGCAGACCCGCCGTCTCCAGCAGGGCGCCATACGCGGTCGTGTACGTCAGCCAGGCCGCGGCGCCGGCGACGGCGTCCACGGAGTCGGGGCGCCGCAGGACGGAGGTCTCGGGCAGGACGATCCGCTCGGCGTACACGCCCTGTGCGCTCATCTCGATGCCGGGTCCGGTGAACACCCGGTCCCCGACGGCGAGTTCGCTGACGCCCTCGCCCACCGCCTCGACGACACCCGCGGCCTCGTAGCCGAGGCGGGAGGCGGGGAGGGACGGCTGGTAGTAGTAACCGCCCGCGCGGAACAGGGCTTCGGCGCGGTTGAGGCCCAACGCCTCCACGCGGAGCTGGACTTGGCCGGGTCCGGGGTCCGGGACGGTCGTCTCCTCGACCCGGAGCACCTCGGGGCCGCCGATCTCATGGAAAAGCACGGTACGTGCGGTGGTTGGCATGCGGAAAACGCTATGGGGCGGGTGCGAGACGATCCATGTCCGCAGCTCTTGGTTTCCTGTCCGATCGTCTCGCCGGGCCAACTCCCGGATACCTTAAGGACATGGACGTACTCAGCGACGCCGTCGCCGCCATGCGCACCGGGCGGCCGCACTCCGCGCGCCGGGACAAGTACGCGCCCTGGGGCACACGGTTCGCGGCCTCGGAGGGTGCCGGGTTCCATGTGCTGCTGCGGGGGTCGGCCTGGCTGATCCCGGCACAGGGCGAGCCGGTGGCGCTCGGGCCGGGTGACGTGGTGTTCCTGGCGCACGGGCGCGGACACGCGCTGGCCAGTGGTCTCGACGTACCGCTGGAGGACGCTCAGCCGGCCAAGGACGGCAGCCTGCCCGACCTCCCGCCCCCGCCGGGGAGATCGGAGCCGGACACCGTCATGCTGTGCGGCGCCTACCAGTTCGACCGGGGCCGCACCCACCGGCTCCTGTCGGAGCTGCCGGAGGTCGTGCACCTGCCCGCCTGTGTGGGCGTCGACCGTTCGCTGCGGGCCGCGGTGGAGCTGCTGGGCATGGAGCTGGAGGAGCGCGAGCCCGGGTCGGACGCCATCGTCACCTCACTGCTCGACACCCTGCTGCTCTATGTCCTGCGCGCCTGGTGGCAGCGGGACCGCAAGGGCACCGGCTGGTCGGCCGCGCTCGCCGACCCGGCCGTGGCGGCGGCCCTGCGCGCCATCCACGGCGATCCGGCGCACCCGTGGACGGTCGGTGAGCTCGGCGCGGCGGGCGGCCTGTCCCGCGCGGCCTTCGCCCGGCGCTTCACCGCCCTGGTGGGCGAGCCGCCGCTCGCCTATCTCACCTGGTGGCGGATGACGACGGCGGGACGCCTGTTGCGCGACGAGAGCCTCCCCCTGCGCCAGGTGGCCGAACGCGCGGGCTACACCTCGGAGTTCGCGTTCGCCAAGGCCTTCAAGCGGGAGTACGGAGTGGCACCGGGGCAGTACCGGAGGCGGGCACCCTGACCACGGCAGGCGCGCGGCTCAGCCGGACGGCATGGCCGACGGGACGGACGGCATGAGAGAGGGGCCGGTCCCGGGTCGGACCGGCCCCCGCTCGCGCCGTCGGCTACTTGTTCAGGTACGCCTACTTGTTCAGGTACGCCCAGAACTCGTCGAACGACAGGACCTTGTCGCCGTTGAGGTCGCGGGTCTTGATGATGACCTCGGCGACCGACTCGGTGACGTTCCAGTCGCCCCCCTGGGCAAGGGCGGTCTTGAACTCGGCGGCGGTGATGACACCGTCACCGTCGGTGTCGATCCGCTGGAACTCCTTGCGCGCTGCCTCGATGTCGGCCACCGATCCGCCCCTTTTCTCCATGAATACAGGTCTTGCCGTGTTGCTGTCGCAGGTCAGATTAGCTGGCCGCCGAGAGCGCGGTTGCCCTGAGGACCGCCCCGCACGGGAAGTGTGTGAGTCTGGGGCTTTCCGGTGGGCGGGGACTCAGGGAGCACGGCGATGGAGACTCTTCGGGACATTCTCGACGCGGCGGCCCGAGGTGTGTTCCCGCCCGACGACGGCCGTACGACCGTGGTCCCCCAGGCCTCGCCCCGGGACGCCGGGGTGCTCGCCCTCACCGCGCACTCGGTCGTCTTCACCGACGAGGATCCGCGCTGGGTGTACGACACCCTGGACGCCCTGGAGTGCGACCCCCTCGCGGCGACGATGAACCCGCTGTTCCTGGCCGCCCTCATGGAGCGGACGGGGCGTACGGGCGACACGGTCGACGCGCTGCTGGTCGGCTCACCGCTGCCCGGCGAACCGCCGCTCGCCCTGCGGGAGATCACGGACGGCGGGCACCCGCGGATCGTGTACGCGCGCCGGCGGCGCGACGAGGTGCGCGCATGGGAGGTGCCGGGCGGTGTGCTGGTGCTGGGCCGCGGTGTCGCGGGACGGCTGGAGGTCTCGGCCGAGGTGGACGGGGACGTACGGCACCGGGGTCTTGGACGCCGGCTGGTGACGGCCGCCCGGCAGCTGGCCCAGGAACCGCTGTGGGCCCAGGTCTCCCCGGGGAACGCCCGCAGCATGCGGGCGTTCCAGGCGGCGGGCTACCGTGCCGTCGGCGCGGAGGCGCTGCTGCTCGGCGCCACGGAGTAGTACGGGCCGGCCGTCAGCGGAAGATGCCGGTGTGGCCCAGCGAGTAGCGCCCCGGCTGCGGGTACACGGCGAGGCCGTGCGGGCCGCTGCCGACCTTGACGCGGGCGAGCTGTTCGCCGGTGCGGGTGTCGATGGCGTACACCTCGGAGTTGTAGCGGCCGGAGAGCCACAGGACCTTGCCGTCGGCCGAGACGCCGCCCATGTCGGGGCTGCCGCCGTTCGGCAGGTGCCACTTCCTGGTGAGCCGGTTCCGCGCGAAGTCGAAGACGGAGACGCTGCCCTCGCCGCGGTTGGAGATGTACATCTCCCGGGAGTCGCGGCTGATGTAGAGGCCGTGGGCCCCCTTGCCGGTGGGCAGGAAGGACGGTTCGGAGAAGGTGTCCCCGTCGAGGATCCACACACCGTCGGCCATCATGTCGGCGATGTAGAACCGCTTGCCGTCGGGCGAGATCTTGACGTCCTGGGGCATCGAGCCGTGGAACGGCAGCTTCTGCTGGCCGATGACCCTCATCTGCTCGGTGTCGACCTTGAGCAGTTCGCCGCTGAACTCGCAGGACACGATGAAGTACCGGCCGTCCAGCGAGAAGTCGGCGTGGTTGACGCCGTAGCAGCTGACCGGGACGGTCCTGACGCGCTTCATGGTGTGCGCGTCGCGGAAGACGAGTTCGCGGTCGAGTGAGGCCATCACGATCGCGTACTTGCCGTTGGGCGTGAAGTAGAGGTTGTACGGGTCGTGCACGTCGACCGGCTTGCCGGCCCTGCCGGTGCGCGGATCGATGGGGGTGAGGGTGTTGCCGCGGTCGTTGTTGACCCACAGCGTCTTCATGTCCCAGGAGGGCACGACGTGTTGGGGCTGGACGCCGACCGGGATGGTCTCGATCACCCGGTACGTCACCGGGTCGATGACGGAGACCGTGTTGGAGTTGGTGTTGGGGACGTAGACCCGGGACGGGAAGTCCCGGACCACCGGGGAGAGCCGGTTCGGGCGGTCGGCCGCGTAGACGTCGGCCGGGTCGAGGACGGGCGGCATGCCTGGCAGCCCCCGCACGACGGGCTTCTTCGGGGCCGGCGCGACGGCCGCCTTGCTGCCGAGGGCCTCGTCCTTGTGCCCGGCGGAGCCGGAACTGCAGGCGGCCAGGGCGGCGAGGACGAGGCTCGCGAGGAGGGCGTGGGCGATTCTGGTGCGCTGCATCAGCTGAACAACTCCGTGGTGGTCACGGCGGTCAGGCCGCGGCGGGTGAGCTCTTCCAGTACGGCGGGGAGGGCCAGGACGGTGTCCGGGTACCCGAAGTGCAGGCTCACGACGGACCCTTCGCGCACCTCGGCGGCGACCTTGCGGACGATGGCGGCGGCGCCGGGCCGGGTGTAGTCGAGGGAGTCGACGTCGTAGGACAGGACATGCGGGTATCCGGCGGCGGCGGCCAGACGGGCGACGAGCGGGGAGGCCTGCGGGGCGCGCGAGGGGCGGAACCAGGTGCCGATCGAGCCGGTGAGGCGCCGGAGCCGGTCGGCGCAGGCGGTGATCTCGGCGCGGGCGTCGGCCTGCGCCATCGTGTTGATGGCCAGGTGCCGCTGGGTGTGGTTGCCGAGGTCGTGGCCGCCGTCGAGGATGCGGCGGGCGATGTCCGGGTGCTGGTCGAGCCAGGTGCCGACGGCCAGGACGGTGAGGTGCGCGCCGTGCTTCTCGGCCTCGGTCAGCAGAGAGTGGGCGAGGGCCGGGTCGCCCTGGCCGTGGAAGGTGAGGGCGACCCGGGGGCGGGTGCGCGGGCCGTGGGTGAGCTGGAGGGGCTGTCCGGGGTAACGGCGCGGCGCGGGCGCGGCCCTGGGGGCGGGGGTGGCCGGGTCGGGCGGCTCGGTGGACGCGGGGTGCGCGGAGGGCGCGGGGTGAGCCACGGCACCGTGCGTGGCACATCCGGCGGAGAGGGCGCCTGCGGCGAGAAGTCCGGCGCCCGTACGAATCGCTGTGCGGCGGTCGGTCGGGGTCACCCGCACCATTTAAGGGGCGCCGGGTAAGAAAACGGGCGATTGACCCGAATGAGGCACCCACCGGGTCACACGTTCGGTCAGCGGTCGGCGACGCGCATCTCGAACCAGGTCGTCTTGCCCCGCGGCAGCAGATCGACGCCCCACCGGTCGGACAGCTTGTCGACCAGGAACAGCCCACGGCCGCTGATGTCGGTCTCCTGAACCGGCATCAGACACGGCAGCCCGCGGGAGGGGTCACGCACCTCGATACGGATCCAGCCCCGGCGGCGGCGCATCCTCAGACCGAAGACCCGGGCCCCGGTGTGGCGGACGGCGTTGCCGACCAGCTCGGAGACCAGGAGGACCGCGTCCTCGGTCATCTTCGGGGTCAGGCCCCACTGACGGAGGACCACGACCTGGGCGAGGCGCCGGGCGGTGGCCGCGGACTCCGGGCGGGACGGCAGCGGGACCTCCGCCTCCGTCGGGTTTCCGAACAACTCCAGCGCCTTGAGCGCCCGTTCGTCCTCCACCGCAGGCGACCAGCGCGCCGCGGTCGCACGGCCCTGTCCCCGCGGCTGTTCGATGCCCTCCAGCCCCGCCATGCCCCCATCATGGCCGCCCGGAACGTCCTCCGGGGCCGTTCCGGAGGAATACGCCCCCCGGAATCCATCGTTCCGAATGGGTCGACCGGCATATGCGCCTGGCATTTCGGAGGCGCCCACAGCCCGCCCGACCTGGGGTGACGGCCGCGATGGAGACAGACGGCGATCTCCCTCGACAAGCCAGACTTAAGGTTGCCTTAAGGCTTCCATAAACCACCCCATCGACGGACCCGGAACGGAAGCCGGGTCGGACCCGGATCGGACCCGGATCAGACACCGTGTCAATTGCAAGGGGTCGCGAGGAAGTTGAGGCCGGATCAGAGGAACTTCGCCTTGCCGGGCCCCTCCTCCACGAAGCTGCGCATCCCCCGCTCCCGGTCCTCGGTGGCGAACAGGCCCGCGAACCAGTTCCGTTCGACCGCGAGGCCCGTCTCGAGGTCCGTGTCCAGGCCGGTGTCGATCGACTCCTTCGCCGCGCGCAGCGCGATCGCCGGCCCCTGGGCCAGCCGCGCCGCCCACTCGTGCGCGGCGGAGTACACCTCCTCGGCCGGGACCACCCGGTCCACCAGCCCCAGCGTCAGCGCCTCGTCCGCCTTGACCATACGGCCCGTGAAGATCAGGTCCTTGGCCTTGGACGGGCCGATGAGACGGGCCAGCCGCTGGGTGCCGCCCGCTCCCGGGATCAGACCGAGCAGGATCTCCGGCTGGCCGAGCTTGGCGTTCTCGGCGGCGATGCGGAAGTCGGCGCACAGCGCGAGCTCGCAGCCGCCGCCGAGGGCGTAGCCGGTGATCGCCGCGACGACCGGCTTGGGGATGCGGGCCACCGCCGTGAAGGACTCCTGCAGGGCGCGGGAGCGCAGGACCATCGCGGTGTGGTCCATGTTCTGCATCTCCTTGATGTCCGCGCCGGCCGCGAACACCTTCTCCCCGCCGTAGACGATCACGGCCCGCACGTCCGCACGCCGGGTCGCCTCCTCGGCGAGCTCCTTGAGCCGGTCCTGGGTGGCGACGTCCAGCGCGTTCATGGGCGGCCGGTCCAGGCGAATGGTGCCGACACCTTCGGAGACTTCGAGATTCACGGTCATGGAGGGAGGTTAACGCGCACTAACACTTTCGGCCCCGGTGGAGTAGCTCACACCGGGGCCGTAGCGCGGAAGCCGTGTTCGGGAAGGCGGCTACGCCTTCCACTTCTCCCAGGACATGTTCCAGCCGTTGAGGCCGTTGGCCGGATCGACCGTCGCGTCGTCCGAGTGCTTCACGACGACCACGTCGCCGAGGATGGAGTGGCTGAAGAACCAGGCGGCCGGAGTGGTGCCGTCGTAGCCGCCGCGCACGTCGCGCAGGCCTATGCAGCCGTGGCTGGCGTTGTAGTTGCCGAAGGCGCCGCCGCCCCAGTAGTTGCCGTGGGCGAAGGTGCCCGAGTCGGTCAGGCGGATGGCGTGCGGCACGTCCTTGATGTCGTACTCGCTGCCGTAGCCCACCGTCTCGCTGTTCATGCGCGTCTCGGTGAGCTTCTGGCTCATGACCATCTGGCCGTTCCAGGTGTCGTAGCCGGGCTTGCCGGTGGTGACCGGGATGGTCTTGATGACCTTGCCGTCCTGGGTGACCTTCATGGTGTGCTTCTTGGCGTCCACGTAGGAGACCTGGTTGCGGCCGATGGTGAACTCGACCGTCTTGGCCTGCGAGCCGTAGACACCGGGGCGGCCCTCGACGCCGTTCAGGTCGAGCTTGACGGTGACCTTGGTGCCGGACTTCCAGTACTGCTCGGGGCGGAAGTCGAGGCGGTCGTTGCCGAACCAGTGGCCCTCGACGTCGACGGCCGGCTCGGTGGTGATCCGGATGGCCTTCTCGACGTCCTCGGGGTGCGTGATGCCCCGCGTGAAGCGGATCGAGAACGGCATGCCGACGCCGACCGTGGAGCCGTCCTCAGGAGTGAAGGTGCCGATGAAGGTGTTCTTCGGGGTGAGCGTGGTGAAGCTGGAGTCCTCCGCCGCCTGACGGCCCTCGGAGTCCTTCGCGACCGCGTGCACGGTGTACTTGGTGGACGCCGCCAGATGCGTGTCCGGCGTCCAGGAGGCACCGTCGGCCGCGATCTTCCCGGCGACCGCCGCACCCTTGGTGTCCTTGACCTCGACCGTCGTCAACCTGCCCTTGCTGGCGCTGACCTTGAGGGCGCCGCTGGTGTTGACGGACTGCGCGCCGTCCTTGGGCGCGATGGCGACGACCGCCACGGACTGCTTGCTCTGCGCCGTGTCCGAACCCTTGCCCTTGCCGTTCCCGGAACCGGAGCCGGCCCCGGAGTCCGATCCGCCGCCCCCGCCGCACGCGGTGACGGTCAGCAGCAGCACGCCCAGAACGAGCGCCAACAGCCCGCCCCCACGGTGCTGTCGGCTTCGGGTCGTCCGCCCTCCGTGTGCGTCAACCGACGCCCCCGATATCGGCCGCACGTTCAAGTTGTTCTCCCCTCCCGGGCCTGGTCAGGCCTCTCCCCGGCGCGGCAGGCGCGCGCATTGGCGCATATTAACTGCCAGGTTTTGAGTTTGATGTCAGGCGGATGTCACCGTTCTGTCGCAACATCAACTGCCCGCTTTCCACTCGTTCCACCCCATGTTCCACCCTCCGAGGCCGTTGTCGGGAGCGACCTTTTTGTCATTGCTGTGGACGACCTCGACGACGTCCCCGACGAGGCTGCGGTCGAAGAACCACCCGGCGGGCGTGTCGGAGCCGCCGCCCTTCACATCCCTGAGGCCGACGCACCCGTGGCTGACGTTGACGTGTCCAGGGGCGTCCGGCGCCCAGTAGTTGCCGTGGACGAAGGTGCCGGAGTCGGTCAGGCGCATGGCGTGCGGGACGTCCGGGATGTCGTACTCGCCGCCGAAGCCGACCGTGCGGCTGTTCATACGGGTGACCTCGAGCATCTCCATCACCACCATCTTCCCGTTGTAGGTGGTGTGTTTCGGGGAGCCGGCGGTGATCGGCACGGTGGACAGCAGCCGCCCGTCCCTGCGCACCTCCATGGTGTGCTTGGCGGCGTCGACGAGGGAGACCTGGCTGCGGCCGACGGTGAAGGAGAACGTCTTGTCCTGCAGTCCGTAGGCCCCGGGGGCGCCCTCGACGTCCCGGAAGCGCAGCGCGACCGTCACCCGGGTGCCGGGCTTCCAGTAGTGCTCGGGGCGGAAGTCGAGGCGGTCCCTGCCGAACCAGTGGGGGCGGATCTCCACGGCCGGCCTGGCGGTGACATGGACGGCGCGTGCGACCGCGGCGCGGTTCTCGATCTCCCGGTTGAAGCCCAGGGAGATGATCATTCCGGTGCCGACGACGGAGCGGTTCTCCGGGGTGACGTATCCGATGAAGCGCTCGTCGGGGACGAAGGTGGTGAACGTCGTGTGCCGGGCGGACCTGCGCCCCTGTCCGTCCAGTGCCACGGCGTCCACGGTGTACTTGGCGGCGAGCGCGAGGCGGCCGTCGTCCGGCTCCCACCGCAGCCCGTCGTCCGAGATGCGCCCCGGCACCTCGGACTCCTGCGCGTCCTGCGACCTGACGACCTTCACGGACTCCAGGCGCCCGCTGGGCACCCGGACCAGAAGTCGCCGGCCGGGCTCGACGCTCTTGCTCCCGTCGTCCGGCGAGACCCGGATCACGTCCTCGGGTGCGGGCGCCTTGCCGAGCACCTCGTCGATACCGCCGCCGCCCTGCGAAGTGCAGCCGGCCAGCAGTGCTGCCCATGTCAGTACGGCGGCCAGCGCGGCCCCCGCGCGCCGCGCGCGCCCTTGTGCATGCCTCACGGGGTGCCCAACGACGGGGGGTGCCATGGGGAAACGTGAGTACGACGCGTCGCGCCGGCCCCGCCGCGCGGAACCCGCGGGCCGGTGCCGGCCGCCGCCCCGGACGGCGCGTCGCCGGCTTCCGCACAGCCCCGCGCCCCCCAGGGCCTTCCCGGCCCGGATGTGACTTCGCCCCGCCTGCTCGTCGGCCCGGGTCGTTTGGCCATGTGCTGGGCAGAACTGTGGGGAGGACGGCGCGAGAGGGTGCCGCGGCCGGGACGCCGCACGCTCTCTTCCAGGTCGTTCCATGAGCCGTGGGAGGGCCGACGGGTGTCCAGCGCAGCCGAGCGGGAGGCGGTGGCCGAGGAGCGCGCAGAAGCAGGGGCGCGCCCTTCCGCCGTGGTCAACGGCGCGCCTCGCAAGCCGCCCGGCGTACCCGTGCGGCCGGGTGCGCCGACGCCGCTCGGGGCCCGGTTCAGGGTCGGGCCGGACGGGGTCGCGGGCACCAACTTCGCGCTGTGGGCGGGCGGGGCGGAGGCGGTGGAGCTGTGTCTGTTCGACGAGCGGGGCAAGGAGACCCGGGCCCGGCTCACCGAACTGACGCACGAGATCTGGCACGGCTTCGTCCCGGGCGTCATGCCCGGACAGCGCTACGGCTACCGGGTGCACGGCCGCTGGGACCCGTGGACCGGCGGCCGCTGGAACCCGGCGAAGCTGCTGCTCGACCCGTACGCGCGCGCGGTGGACGGCGACTTCAGCCTGCCGCCGGAGGTCTACGGCCATGTCCGCGACTGGCCCCAGCAGCAGGTCGCCGACACTGTCCGCGACGACCGGGACTCGGCGCCGTACGTCCCCAAGGGCGTCGTGGTCCACGATGACGACGACTGGTCCGACGACCGCCGCCCCAAGACCCCGTGGGCGGACTCGGTCATCTACGAACTGCACGTGAGGGGCTTCACCAAGCTCCACCCCGGCATCCCGGAGGACCTGCGCGGCACGTACGCGGGTCTCGCGCACCCGGCGGCGATCGAGCACCTGGTGAAGCTGGGCGTCACGGCGGTCGAGCTGCTCCCCGTCCACCAGTTCGCCCACGAGGACCATCTGCTGCGGCGGGGCCTGAAGAACTACTGGGGCTACAACTCGATCGGCTACTTCGCCCCGCACGCCGACTACGCGGCCTCCGGTACGACGGGACAGCAGGTCGGCGAGTTCAAACGCATGGTGCGGGCGCTGCACGCGGCCGGTATCGAGGTGATCCTGGACGTCGTCTACAACCACACGGCGGAGGCGGGCGAACTGGGCCCGACGCTCTCCCTGAAGGGCATCGACAACCGCGGCTACTACCGCCTCCAGTCGGACGCGCGGCGCTACGCCGACTACACGGGCTGCGGCAACACCCTGCATGTGGTCCAGCCGCACGTCCTGCGCCTGATCACCGACTCCCTGCGCTACTGGGTGACGGAGATGGGCGTCGACGGCTTCCGCTTCGACCTGGCGGCGGCGCTGGCCCGCTCGATGCACGACGTCGACATGCTGTCCCCGTTCCTGGCCGTGATCGCCCAGGACCCGGTCCTGCGCCGGGTGAAACTGATCGCCGAGCCGTGGGACGTCGGCTCCGGCGGCTACCAGGTGGGGGCGTTCCCACCCCTGTGGACGGAGTGGAACGACCGCTACCGCAACGCGGTCCGGGACTTCTGGCGGGGTGCGCTGCCGGACGTACGGGACCTGGGCTACCGCCTGTCCGGCTCCAGCGACCTGTACGCCTGGGGCGGCCGCCGCCCCTACGCCTCCGTCAACTTCATCACCGCGCACGACGGTTTCACCCTCCGCGACCTGGTGTCGTACGAGCGCAAACACAACGAGGCCAACGGCGAGGGCAATCGGGACGGCTCGGACGACAACCGCTCCTGGAACTGCGGGGCGGAGGGGGAGACGGCGGACGAGCGGGTACGGGGGCTCAGGCGACGGCAGTTGCGGAACCTGCTGACGACGCTGCTGCTGTCCACCGGCGTGCCGATGCTGGTCGCCGGCGACGAACTCGGTCGTACGCAGCGCGGCAACAACAACGCGTACTGCCAGGACAACGAGATCAGTTGGCTGGACTGGGGGCTGCTGGAGGAGCCGGGCTGGAAGGCTCTGTACGACCTGACGGCCCGGCTGATCGAACTGCGCCACCGGCACCCCGTACTGCGCCGACGCGCGTTCTTCTCGGGCCGGGCGCACTCCGCGGACGGCCTGCGCGACCTCGCCTGGTTCACCGCCCGCGGCACGGAGATGACGGAACGGGACTGGTACGCGCCCGCCGCCACCCTCGGCATGTACCTCTCGGGCCGTGACATCCCGGGCCGGGACGAGCGGGGCGACCCGATCCTCGACGACAGCTTCCTGGCCGTCCTGCACGCCGGCGACCGCCCGACCGGCTTCACCCTGCCGGGACCGCCATGGGCGGAACGGTACGAGGTGATCGTGGACACCTCCCGGGAGGACCAGACGGAGGAGCCTGGGGTGGAACACCGAGCAGGCTCGACGATCACGGTGCCGGCACGGGCGGTACTGCTGCTGAAGGTGGCCGGGTAGGCCTGATCGGGGCAACACTGCAGCTCCGTGAACTGCGCGTTCGATCGCCGGCCATTACACCGACCCGCTGGATTCCGGTAGCGCACTCCTCCAGCAGAACCACGCTCGATGCCGCCGGCCACCTCCACGCCGTCCACGACGAACAGAACGGCCCATCCCTTACGACGTCGGCAGCGGAACTCGAACGAGCTGACGCGGACGTCGCTCTCCAGACTCGTTTGCGGCCTTGCAGCCGGGGCCACCGGAGCCGGCTGGGCGTGGACCACCCGCATATGGGCGGAGCCGGACGGC
>NZ_JBEXCS010000132.1:0-19167 GCF_040605395.1 Streptomyces sp. NPDC005648
GGGGCGGGCGGGCGGGCGGCGGGGGCGGGGGGGGGGGGGGGGGGGGGGGGGGGGGGGGCCCGCCGGGCGGGGGGGGGGGGGGCGGGGCCCCCCCCCCCCCCCCCCGCCGCACTGATCCCAAGGGGTCTTGTCAGCGAGCTCCGGATGGGCTGGAATACTCCCCCGATACTTTAAAGTACAAGGAAATCGCTTGCTGGGGCATTCGCATGCCCTGAGGTGAGGTGGCACCTTGGGACGTCCCGAACGGCCGGTGGATCCCGACGCCGGCCCCCTGCAGCGCTTCGCGCACGAACTGCGCTCGCTGCGCAGGAACGGCGGATCACCGTCGTACCGGACGATGTCCCAGCGCACCGGTCTCTCCGTGACCGCCCTGTCGCGGGCCGCCTCCGGTGAGCGACTGGCGTCGGCCGCGGTGGTACGGGCGTACGCGCTGGCCTGTGGAGCCGATCCGGACGAGTGGGAGCGCCGCCGTCAGGCCGTCGTCGAGGAGACGGCGCCGCAGGACACGGACCGAGGTGACTCCCCCTACCACGGGCTCGCGCGGTTCGAGCCGGACGACAGGGACCTGTTCTTCGGCCGGGACCGGTTGGCCGAGGACGCGCTGAAGCTGGTGACCGACCACCGGTTCGCGGTGCTGCACGGCACCTCGGGCAGCGGGAAGTCCTCCCTTCTGCGCGCCGGGCTGCTGCCCCGTCTCGACGACCTGATCCGAGAGAGGGGCTGCGGCATGGACCTCCGGCTGATCACGCCGGGGCCCCGGCCCGCGGTCACCCATGAGCGGCTGCTCGATCCGCCGCCGGACGGCCCGGAACGGTTCCTGGTGGTGGACCAGTTCGAGGAGATCTTCACGCTCTGCCGGGACCGGGCGGACCGCTGGCGGTTCGTGGACCGTCTCCTGGCCGCCCGTGAACCGGCGAGCCGGCTGCGGGTGGTGATCGCGGTGGGCGGCAGCTTCCACGCCCGCTGCGTGGAGCACGACGGTCTGGCCGACGCGCTGCGGCACAGCTCCCTGGCGGTCCGGCCCATGACACGGGCGGAACTGCAGGAGGCGGTGGTCAAGCCGGCCACCGCGGCGGGGCTGCGGGTGGAGCGCGAGCTCGCCGCCCGGATCGTGGAAGAGGCCGCGGACCGGCCCGGCGCGCTGCCGATGTTCTCGCAGGCCCTGCGGGAGACCTGGCGAAGACGGACCAGCGGCGTTCTGACACTGGCCGCCTACGAGGCGGCGGGCGGTATCAACGGCGCGATCGCCGCCGCCGCCGAGGAGGTCTACGGCGGCCTCTCGCCCGCGCAGGCCGCCACCGCGCGGCGCCTGCTACTGGCGCTCATCACCCCCGGCGAGGGCAGCGCCGACACCCGCCGCTCGTACTGCCGCGCCGATCTGCGGGAGTGGCCCGACCCCGAACTCCCCTTCGTCCTCGACCGGTTCGCCGACGCCCGGCTCGTCAACCTGGACGACGATTGCGTCGAACTCGCCCACGAGGCCCTGATCACGCACTGGCCCCGACTCCAGGCGTGGATCGAGACGAACCGCGAAGGGCTGCGCGAGCACCGGCGCCTCAGCGAGGCCGCGCGGCTCTGGAAGGAGCGCGACCACGACCCCGCCAACCTCTACCGGGGTACCCATCTCGCCGTCGCCGACCTGCTGTTCGGCCGGAACGCCGAGAACCACGGGCTCACCGGGCGCGAACGGGCCTTCCTCAGCGCCTCCCGGGTCGCCGACTCGATGGAGCGCTGGACGGCGGGGCGCATACGACGGCGGATGCGGTTCCTGGCCGCCGCCTGCACCGTCGTCGTGGTGGGCGCGCTCGTCGCCGGGCAGATCGCCTGGCAGCGCGGCGACGCGGCCGAACTGGAGCACACCCGCGCCGCGGCCCTGGAGGCCGTCGCCCTCGCCGCCCGGACCCAACCGGTCGATCCCCGTACCGCCGCACTGCTGAGTGTCGCCGCCTGGCGGCTCGACCCCGGCCCGGTCAGCCGCGCCGCCATGACCAACACGCTCGCGGAACCCCAGGACGACGTCCTGACCGGGCCGGTCCTCGGTGAGGACGACCGCGCCTTCCTCACCGACTCCGGCCGCACCCTGCTGGTGACGGGCACCGGCGCATGGTCCTCCTGGGACGTGGCCACGCACCGTCTCACCGGCCTGGGTCCGCTGCCGGACGGCAAGGTGGCCGGGGCCGACGCCGCCGGCCGGAACCTGCTGCTGACCGACGGGAGCCTGTGGCACCTGGGCTCGGGCACCGGAACCGGCCGCCCCGTGGCGGGTGGCCGGGTCCTGGGCTTCGGGGCCGACGGACACAGCTATGTCGTGCGGGACACCGGACCGGACCCCGAGGTACGGCTGCGCGCGGCCGACGGCGGCAGGACGTTGTTCGAGGCGGCGGGCGACGCCTATCCCGTGCCCTCGCCGGACGACGGACTGGTGGCCGTCTGCCGGCCGGACCGGCCACCGGAGGTGTGGGACCCCGTACGGGACCGGATCCGACCGGGCTCCTGGCAGAGCCTCCAGACGGCGGACTGCTCCTCGGCCACCGTCGCCTTCGGCGGGGGCCACAGACGATTCGCCATGGCCACGGACACCGGTGTCCGCATCTGGGACACCGCCACTGGGCGACAACTGGCCGAACTCGCCGGACCGGCCGCCGAACACCTCGCCTTCACGGCGGACGGGGCGTTTCTGGCGGCGTCCGGCCCCGACGGCGTCACAGTCTGGCGCGTCGCGGCACCACGGCTGCCGGTGCTGCGCCAGCCGGTGCCCGGCAGTTCCGTCACCGCCCTCGCCTGGGACCCGGCCGGCCGGACCCTGCGCTATCTGACGGGCAGCACCGTCAACTCCCTCGACCTCAGCTCCGTCCCGGGCTCCTCGTGGCGTGAGCGGCCCGTGGACGCCGTGGCGCTCAGTCCGGACGGCCGGTTCCTCGCCATCGCGGAGCGCGACGCGGCCGGCTACCGGCTCCGTCTCCAGGAGACCCGTTCCGCCCGCCTCGTCACCCAACTGGCCTTCCCCCGCCCGGCCGCCGACCTCGCCGAGGCGTCCCTCCCCCTGCTGGCCTTCAGCCCGGACAGCCGCAGCATCGCCTACGGCACGAGCGTGCTGTCCGGGGCCCTGCACACCGCGCGGTTCGCGGTGCGCGATGTCTCGTCGGCGGACGGCAAAGGCACCTCCTTCGAGGTGACGGGTCCGGCCGGGGGCGCGGCCCGCGCAATCGTCCTGACCGCGCGCGGACGGAAGCTGCTGGTCGGCTGGACCACACCCGCGGGCCCGCTCGTCGGGCAGATGTGGGACACCGCGCACGGCATCCCTTGGAAGCAGTCGGACGATCAGCGGGCCGTGGACAGGGAGGCGATGGTGGCCGGATTCTCGGGCCGGATGGCCATATCGTCCGACGGGCCGGACCCGCATCCCCCCTTCATCGACTGGGGACAGAAGTACGGCCTCGCGGTCAGCGCCGGCGGCGCTCATGTGGCGACGGGCGGGGCGTTCGGCACCGTCACCGTGTGGGCCACCGGAAGGGACGGCGCCCCGGAAGCGGTGATCCCGGCGCCGCCCGCACTCGCCGGATGCGTCGCCTGCGAGCGGGTCACCGCCCTGGCCTTCGACCCCGGCGCCTCCACCCTCGCCGTGGCCTACGGCTCGGGAGCCCTGAGACTGTGGGACCTCGACCTGAACCGGCCCCTGGGCGACAGCCCGGCCACCTCGGGTGATGCGATCAGCTCGCTGGCCTTCGGCCCCGACGGCTACCTCTACGCCGTCGGCCCCCATGTCTCCGTCCGCGCCTATCCCGTCGGCCCCACACAGGTCGCCGCCCGGCTCTGTGCCCGCGCCGGGCGGACCCTGACCACCGCCGAGTGGCGGAGCTACCTCCCCGGCGTGCCCTACGTCCGCGTCTGTGCCGAGTCCGGCCCGGACGACAGTCCCGCACAGGCCGTGACCGAGGCCGGCCCCGACCTCGTCGGGCGACCGGCGACGACCGCGCCCCCGAACACCACCGACGACCGGAAGCCTTCGCCCACCCCCGATCCCCGGCCCCGGGGACGGGTGAAGCACGGTGCCGGTGGGCGCCAGCCGGGTGAGCACGCGGCGGGCAAGGAGCGCACAGGCGAGCACCGGGCGGGAAGTGACCGGGCCGGTGCGCACGAGAGGGCGGCGAACACGCCGGCTGAAGGGCACGGCAGACACGCCGGCTGAAGGGCACTGCTCTCGCGGCGCGCGGTCTGGCGGGCAGCGACAGCGAACGACTCGCGGGCGGTGGCCGCTACCGGGGCGCGGGAGGGGTGGAAGGCCGGCCCGCTGGAGGGCGTGGGTCTCGGGGTGTGCCGTTTGCCGGGCGGGGGGAGCGGCCGGCTCGTGTGGGGTGACCGGTGTGGCGATACCGCCGGCGCGCCGAGGGACGCATCGAGCAACCGGGCCCGTGGACCAGGACTCGTCAGCGGGGAAATTTCGTCTCGCACCGGAACGCGCCTTCGGTGTGCGTGCGGGAACGAGTTCGGAGCGCGGTGCCACAGGCGGTGAGGAACAGCGCCGTCACGTCCGTGTATCCCGTCCGTCACGCCGGCGTCCCCCGCCGCGCCATACCCGTCGGTAGGTCGCCGATCGCGTTGTTTACCCCTCTGGCCTGCATTGATCAACAATTCCGAGGCTCCGACAGTGGATGTCGAACGGCCCGCTCCACCGCTGCCGACTCCCCCCGGTGCGGCGGCGGAGCGGTCACCGTGCCGGCCCTCATACCCCGAGGGCCGGCAAAGAAGAAGCGCATGAGCAATTCCCGGATTTCGTCAGCCGAGCTTTCCAGACGGGAAAGCCGACTTCCACTGGAGTATTCGATGCGATTCGCGCTCCGCTCAACCCCCTCCCGCCGCGTCGCCCGCAGTGCCGGCACCGTCGCCGCCCTCGCCCTGGGCGCCTCCCTCATGGCCGCCCCGCAGTCCTACGCCGACAGCAGCCCCACTGTCGCGCAGCTCCTCCAGGCCTGCGGCACGGCCGACGTGTGCAAGTTCCACCCGCAGAGCTACACCGCGTACACCGGTCCGGCGCACCAGGTGGGCTCCACCGCGTTCAACTGCGGCCACGAGACCAACCAGAACACCGTCAACTGGTCGGACACGACCTCCGCCACGAACACGGTCGGCGTCACGATCACGGCGGGCGTGAAGTTCTGGGAGGTCTACGAGGCCTCCGTCGAGCTCTCGTACTCCCACTCCTGGACGGTCTCGCACACCGACTCCGAGACCAAGACCATCAACGTTCGCCCCGGATACAAGGGCTGGCTCCAGCGCGGCACCGCCAAGCAGAAGGCCACGGGCTGGTACGAGCTCCACTTCGGCAAGCGCTACTACGGCCACTACATCTGGTACATCAACAACTACCAGGCGGCCGGCTGGGACGGCGACCACCCCCAGAACGGATACGTCAACTTCAAGGACGCGCAGATGACGTCCGGCGAGCGCGCCGCGCACTGCGGCTGAACCGTCCCCTAGGACAGCGGGCGGCCCGGCGCAGGCAACGGACCGCGCCGGATCGCCCGCCCCCACCAGAAGTGGTGTTCCGTGATGCCAGACAGCCGTCGTCGTTCTCGTCCCAGCCGTCGTCCTCATCCTCGTCCCCGCCCCCGTGCCGCCCTCGCGGCCGCCCTCTGCTCGCTGCTGTTCGTCGCGGGCTGCGGCGGCGCGGCGAAGGAGAACAGTGCGACCGCCTACGCGGACGGTGCGGGGCCGACGGTGATCGGCACCGACGGCTCGGCCGAGAGCCGGGTCGTCGCGGCCCTGTACGGCGAACTGCTCGCCGACGCGGGGGTCAAGGTGCGTATGGCGAGCACCCGTTACTCCTCGCCCGCCGACACCACCCGGGCCGTGGCGGAGGGCCGGATCGCCCTCGCGCCGGCCTACGAGACCTCGACGCTGCGCGCCCTGCCCGAGGCCCAGACCCTGCCCGGCAACATGGCCGCCACCCTCAGCATGGCCCTGCCCCCGGGCATCGACGCCCTGCCGCCCGCGCGGGCAGAGAACGGCGTCGTCCTCGCCGTCACCCGGGCCACCGCCCGCGCACACGGTCTGCGCACCCTCGCCGACCTCGCGAAGGCCGGCCGCCTCACCCTCGGCGGCTCCGCCTCCGGCGATCCGGACGCTCCCTCGGCCGCCTCGCTGCACAAGGCCTACGGCACTCACCTCACCGAGACCCGTACCTCGGCCACCGCCGACGTCCTGGTCCTGCGCGGCACCGACCCCGTCATCACCCGGGACGGCCTGGTCGTGCTGACCGATCCGAAGAGCGCCCTGCCTCCCGAGCACGTCTTCCCGCTCATCGGCGCCCCCTATGCGGGCCTGGCCGCGAGCAAGGCCCTGGCCCGCCTCAACTCCCGTCTCACCACAGCGCAGTTGGCCGTACTCGCCGCTTCCGTCGACGGCGGGGCCTCCCCGTCCGGCACGGCGCGGACCTGGCTGCGGTCCAACGGCCTGCTCGGCTGAACACTCCACCGAGCACCCCACTGAGCACTCCAGCGAGCACTCCACGCCTTCCCCCGAACGCGAAAGGCACCTTCGACATGCGCAAGCTCCGCAGAAAGCTCACCATCGCCGCGCTCGCCGTGGCCTCCGCCACCGGTGTCCTCGCGGCGCCCGCGACGGCCAGCGCCGCCACCGCGTATGTGCAGATCCAGATCTGCAACGACAACAACGCCGCCCTGAAGTTCTTCCTCGTCGGCTACAACGACCATGGTGACTGGGTCAACTCCCGGTTCTGGGACGTCCCCGCCAACCGCTGCACCACGGCCTCCGACTACTGGTGGCAGACCAACAGCTCGGTCGAGTTCCACTACGTCCGCCCGCCGGCGGGCTGGACCTGGCACCAGGTGTACGTCCCGAAGTCCAAGAACGGCCGCACCTACACCTACCACCAGTCGTAGCAACGACCACCGCCCGCCCCGGAACCCCGTCGCGACAGAACGTCGGCAAAGGTGCCCCCGGGGCGGGCGTAGCGTAGAGGGCATGACGACGTACGGCTCCTTTCCCGGATCGCGGCCGCGGCGGCTGCGCACCACCCCCGTCATGCGGCGCATGGTGGCCGAGACCCGGCTGCACCCGGCGGACTTCATCCTCCCCGCCTTCGTGCGCGAGGGGGTCAGCGAGCCGGTGCCGATCACGGCGATGCCCGGGGTCGTCCAGCACACGCGGGACAGCCTGAAGAAGGCGGCCGCGGAGGCGGTGGCCGCCGGGATCTCCGGGATCATGCTGTTCGGGGTGCCGGAGGAGGAGAAGAAGGACGCCCTCGGGACCCCGGGGACCGATCCGGACGGGATCCTCCAGGTCGCGATCCGTGACGTACGGGCCGAGGTCGGGGACGACCTCCTCGTCATGTCCGACCTCTGCCTCGACGAGACCACCGACCACGGGCACTGCGGTGTCCTGGACGACCAGGGCCGGGTCGACAACGACGCCACCCTGGAGCGGTACGCCGAGATGGCCCAGGTGCAGGCCGACGCCGGCGCCCATGTGGTGGGCCCCAGCGGCATGATGGACGGGCAGATCGGCGTGATCCGGGACGCGCTCGACCAGATCGGCCGGGAGGACGTCGCCATCCTCGCCTACACCGCGAAGTACGCCTCCGCCTTCTACGGGCCGTTCCGCGAGGCCGTCGGGTCGTCCCTGCGGGGTGACCGGAAGACGTACCAGCAGGATCCCGCCAATGCGCGCGAGTCCCTGCGTGAGCTGGCCCTGGACCTGGAGGAAGGGGCCGACATGGTGATGGTGAAGCCCGCGGGCCCCTACCTCGACATCCTTGCCCGGGTGGCCGACAGCGTGGATGTGCCGGTGGCCGCCTACCAGATCTCCGGCGAGTACTCGATGATCGAGGCCGCCGCCGAGAAGGGCTGGATCGAGCGCGACCGGGCCATTCTGGAGACCCTCACCGGCATCAAGCGGGCCGGCGCCCAGAACATCCTCACGTACTGGGCGACCGAGGCGGCCCAGAAGGTGCGCTGAACCGGGAGGTTGAACCGGGAGGCCGCATCGGGATACGGAAGGGAATACACCAGGCCTCGAATCGGCCACCGACCGGCAACGGAACGTGCTCGGTTCGGATACGGAAGCAACTCGGAACCGTTAACTCGCGTTGCCCTTCCGGCGATTCTCCGAGGTCGGTGCCGTATCCCAGGGTGGATCTGTGGTGAATCTGTCCGAAAAGCGCTCAACTCTTGCGGTATACAAACCGAATTGACGAGTTCGCGTCAGCGTCCTTACCTTCTGCGCCTGGCCTGATCCGTTCCGGATGGTCCGAACGTCGATCCCTGGGGGACGCAAGTGAGCTATGCATTCGAGCCGCTGAAGAAGTACGCGCAGTTCAGTGGGCGTTCGCGCCGCGCGGAGTACTGGCAGTACGCGCTGTTCGTCGGAATCGCCTACGTGGTGCTGTTGGTGCTCGCCCTCGCGTCCAAGAGCTCGGTCGTCTACGGCCTGATCGTCGTCTTCTACCTCGGTGTCCTGGTGCCCAGCCTGGCGGTCGGCGTCCGTCGTCTGCACGACACCGGCAAGTCCGGTTGGTGGCTCCTCTTCGGCGTCATCCCGCTCGTCGGTCCCATCACGCTGCTGGTCTTCACCTGCCTGGACAGCCAGCCCGGCCCGAACCAGTACGGCCCGAACCCGAAGGAGCCGGCCCCGGTCGGCTACGCCGGCTGATCATCCGCGCTTCTCCGGGCCGTCCGGTCGGTGCTCCCGACCGGACGGCCTCTGCGTGTGCCGGGCGGCCGGCTGGTCCAGGTGCGGGGCGTGGCTCTTCGCCGGGCCTTCGTCCCTGAGGCCCGTGCCGTCCTGGCAGCCGGTCATCGCGAGGGCGGCGAGCGCGAGGGCGGCGGCCGCGAGCGGGCGGCGGACGCGGGGGGTGACTCGGGCGGGCATGGCGGCACGTGCCTTTCCGTGGGGTGGGCTCGGGGCTTGCTGTCCTCAGCCTGTGCGGTGATCGGCGCCGCACGCCACACTCCGCGCGAGATTCGGGACGCCGATGCCGGGGGATGGCCGCTGACCTGCGGGGATGCCCTGTCCCGCGGGGAGTTCATGGGACGGGCACCATCAACTCCACTCGGGAGTTAGGTTGTTGACGACCGGTCGTTGCGCCTTGGATGACCGCCCCGACTCTCCCAGGGAGACCCCGTGCCCGGTGACGCGTTGAGCCAGGATCCCGCACTGCTGAGAGGGCGGATCGACACGACCAAGGCCCACCCGGCCCGCGTCTACGACGTCTTCCTCGGGGGCAAGGACAACTACCCGGTCGACCGTGCCGCGGCCGCCGCCGCGCTGGCCGCCAACCCGCGCGGCTACCTGGACGTACGGCACAACCGCGACTTCATGCGCCGCGCGGTGACCCGGCTGGCCCAGGAGCAGGGCATCCGCCAGTTCCTCGACGTCGGCACCGGACTGCCCACCGCGGAGAACGTCCACCAGATCGCCCAGACCATCGCCCCCGAGTCCCGGGTGGTCTACGTCGACAACGACCCCGTGGTCCTCGCGCACGCCCGCGCCCTGCTCACCTCCAGCCCCGAGGGCCGTACCGCCTACATCGACGCGGACCTGCGTCTCCCGTCCGAGATCCTGCAGCAGGCCGCCAAGACCCTCGACTTCGACAAGCCGATCGCGCTGCTGCTGGTGGCGATCCTGCACTTCGTGGAGGACGAGGAGGCGTACCCGCTCGTGCACGAGCTGGTGGAGGCGCTCCCGGCCGGCAGCCATGTCGTCCTCAGCCATCTCACCGACGAGATGCACCCGGAGCCGACGCGCGCGGTCCAGCGGACCTACACCGAGCGTGGCTTCACCTTCGTCTTCCGCTCCAAGGCGGAGGTCGAGCGCTTCTACGTCGACACCCCCGGCCTCACCCTGGACGCCCCCGGCGTGGTCCCGGCCCACCAGTGGCACCCCGGCCCCGCGCCCGCGCCGCCGGCCGTGGACGAGGCGTACTTCGAGTCCCTCGACGACATCGAGAAGATCCGCTACCGCGACATCAACGACGTGACGGACGACGACATCAACGTGTACGGGGCGACCGGCACGAAGGCGTGAGGACGGGCGGAGGCCCGGGGGAGGGCGATGTCCGGATCGCGGAATTGCGGGTGTAGACGGCATCTTTCTTTCTAGGCTGCGGTGACGAGCCTTAGCCGAGGGAGCCGCCCCATGACCGCCGTCCCGTCCGTCTCCGCCCCTGCCCCCGTCCCGCCGCTCGCCGAGCGGGCCCGGTCGATCGGCGGTTCGCCGGTACGGGACATCCTTGCCGTCACCGCCCGTCCCGAGGTGATCAACTTCGCGGGCGGGCTGCCGGCCCCGGAGCTGTTCGACACGGAGGGGATCGCGGAGGCGTTCCGGACGGTGCTGGCGCAGGACGCGGCGCGGGCGTTGCAGTACTCGACGACGGAGGGCGAGCCGGCGCTCCGGGCGGCGCTGGCGGACCGGACCACGATCCGGGGGCTGCCGACGACCGCCGACGACATCCTGGTGACGACGGGTTCGCAGCAGGCGCTGTCCCTGCTGGCCACCGCACTGCTGGAGCCCGGCGACACGGTCCTCGTCGAGAGCCCCTGCTATCTGGCGGCGCTCCAGGCCTTCGGCTTCGCGGGAGCGAGGGTCGTGCCGGTGCCGGGGGACGCGGACGGGGTGGACGTCGAGGCCCTGGAGGCCCTGGTGGCGCGGGAGCGCCCGAAGCTCCTCTACACCGTCCCCACCTTCCAGAACCCGACCGGCCGCACCCTGCCCGCCGCGCGCCGGGCCGCCGTCGCGGAGGTCGCGCTGCGGCGCGGACTGTGGATCGTCGAGGACGACCCCTACGGCGAACTCCGCTTCGAGGGCGAGCGGGTGCCGTGGATCGCCTCCTACGAGGGGGCCGCCGACCGGGTCGTGCTGCTCGGCTCCTTCTCCAAGGTCATGGCGCCGGGGCTCAGGCTGGGCTGGCTGCGGGCGCCCGCCGGACTGCGCCGCGCGTGCGCGGTGGCCAAGCAGGCGGCCGATCTGCACACCCCCACGGTGAACCAGCTGGCCGCGGCGCGGTATCTGACGGACCGCGACCTGGACGCGCATGTCGCCCGGGTCGCCGGGGTGTACCGGGAGCGCCGGGACGCGATGCTGGCGGGGCTGGCGGACGCCCTGCCCCCGGGCTCGACCTGGAGCCGGCCCGAGGGCGGCATGTTCCTCTGGGCCCGCCTCCCGGAGCCGTACGACACGACGGCTCTGCTCCCCGAGGTCGTGCGGCACGATGTGGCCTACGTGCCCGGGGCCCCCTTCTATGCCGGCGAGCCCGACCGCTCGACCCTGCGGCTGTGCTTCGTCACGCAGACGCCCCAGGAGATCGCGGAGGGGCTGCGGAGGCTGGGGGAGGGGCTGAAGTCCCTGTAGACGGCCCCGGTCAGTCCCACCAGAAGTGCCAGGACGGCTGGTTGAGCAGGTGGTGTTCGGCGTAGGCGGTGAGGGTGGTGTCGCCGCCGCTCTGGAGGATGTTGTCCGGGCAGAACGCGAAGTGCTCGGCGGCCAGGGCCTCCGCCTCGGCGAGCGTGCGGGGCGGGGCGGCGACGGACACCAGCAGGTGCGCGAAGCCGAGGGCGACGACCCGTATGCCGAAGCGGTCCTCCCAGGAGCGGAGCACCGACGACAGACGGGCCGTGTCGCCCTCGTGGTTCGCCGGGCCCGCCCAGCCGATCGCCGTGGGGATGTCGGCGGTGCGGCGGGCGGGGACGAGGGCGAGGCGGGGGGCCTTGAGAGGGCCGCCGCCTTCGAGGACGGCGTCCGCGAGAGCGGAGGCGGCGGCTTCGGGGTCGGTGCCGGGGGTGCCGTCGGCGTGCGGGGCGTCGGCGAGGCCGGGCCACTCCTCACCGTCCGCGGCGCACTCGTACCAGAGCTCGGCGAGCACCTCGTCGGCGTCGTGGTCCCCGGGGTACGACATCTCCCCGGGCATCAACTCCCAGTCCTCCGGCCCGCCCACGTCTCCGCCGGCATCGACGAGAACGGGCAGCAGACCGACCGCCGGCGCGCTGTCCCGCAGCGCGTCCCGGGTCCCGGGCGCGGGCTGCTCGTCGGTGACCCAGAGAAGGGGTTCGTGCCAGGGCCCGTCGTCGGTCTCGTCGATCAGGTGGCCGGGCGGGAGGTCGAGGCCGAGGGACGCGAGGTTCGGGAGCGGGTTGGGGAGGGTCGCCATGTCAGTGACTGTAGGGGGCGGCGAGGTCGAGCACGCATCAGGGCCCGTACACCGCCACCGGCGCTCGGTGCCCGCCGCCAGGCAACTCGCTCGCTGGGCGCTGCCCTTCTGGGGTCTCGCCGGCTGGGCCCCTCTCGACGACGTCTCACTCCGTGTCAGTGAGCTCGCCACCAACGCCCTTCCGCACGGCGTCCCGCCCGGCCGTGGCTTTCTGCTGCGGATGCGTCGTGACGTGGGGCGTGGAGGAGCGGGAGCCCGGCAGGGTCGTGTGGTGCGAATGGACAGTCGAGTGCTCGGTTTGACCTGAAAACGCCTTCTGAGTCGCGCCCTCCACCACCAGATTCATCGGGAGACGGCACATGACCACTGTCGTCGCCGTGTCATTCACCTTCACTCATGAATCGGGGAACTCGCACATGGCCCTGACCAGGCTCACGACAACCCTGCTCGGAACCCTCACCGCGGCCGTGCTCGGCGTCGGCACGCTCGCCGGAGCGACCGCGGCCACCGCCGCGCCCGCCCAGCAGGCGCCCACCCGCACGACCGTCACCATCCAGGCCGTCAACAACCTCGGTCTGAACACCACCGAGGCCAAGAGCGTCCAGTGCTACGTCCGCGACGCCGTGCCCGTCGGGCAGTTCGACCCCGGCGCGATCGACGGCCAGCTCGGCACCAACAGCTGGAAGGCCTGGCAGCGCTTCCTCAACGACCGCGGATTCGACGCCGGAACCGTGGACGGCGTCGTCGGCCCCAACACGATCCGAGGCCTCCAGCGCTTCCTCGTCGCCGTCGGTTACGACACCGGCGGGATCGACGGCGACGCCGGGCCCAAGACGAGGGCCGCCTGGAAGGCGTTCGCCAACAGCGGCGGCGGCTGGTGCTGACCGCACCCAGTCGCTGACCGCACCCACCCGCTGACCGGTACGCCCCGCCCGTTCGATTCCTCGATCCGGGCGGGGCGTGCCCGCCTTCAGGCGCGGTCCGCGTCCCGCAACGCCCCGGCCATGACCGTCCGTACGACCTTCTCCACGGCCTCCTCGTCCGGGGCCCCCGCCTCCCGGCCGGCGTACAGCAGATGAGCCGCCCCCAGCAGCGTCGGTGCCAGCACCTCCAGCTCGGCGTCCGCCGTGACACGGCCCCGCTCCCGCTCCGCCGCGAGGTATCCGGCCAGCATTCCCGCCGCCTCCGTCAGCAGCGGGACCCCTCGCGATCCGGACGCCCGCAGACGTGCGCGGAGTTCGTCGCGGGCGATGACGAGGGCCACGACCGAGACGGCCACCCCGTCGAAGAGGTCCGTGAGCGCGGTGGTGAGATTGCCGGTGACCGTGCCGGTTCCGGCCGCCTCGCGCAGGGCCGCGCCCCGGCCCTCCAGCCGGCCCACGCGCTCGCGCACCAGCTCCGCCAGGAACGCGTCGAAGTCCGCGAAGTGCCGGTGCAGGACCCCCTTCGCGACACCCGCCTCCTCCGTGACCGCCCTGCTGGTCAGCCCGCTCGGGCCGTCCCGGAGCAGGATGCGCTCGGCGGCCTCGAAGAGGTGCTTGCGGGGATCGCGGATGGCCACACCTGTCGGCATACGGTCCCTCTCGCTCGTACGGGGGAGTGGGCGGGCTCGCGGGCTCGTCGGCGTCCATTGACGAGTGGGCGCGTGCCCACTCATAGTGGGCGCATGCCCACTTTACCCGTTCCCGGATCACCGTCCCAGCAACCGTCCCAGCACCCGTCCCGGCATGACCCCCATCGCCGCCGCGACGTCGCCGAGTCCTACGGCGCCGACGCCGAGCGCTACGACCGCGCCCGTCCCCGCTACCCCGAGACACTGGTGGAGCGGATCGTCGACGCGAGCCCCGGCCCCGACTTCCTCGACGTGGGCTGCGGTACGGGCATCGTCGCCCGCCAGTTCCGGGCGGCCGGGCGCCGGGTGCTGGGGGTCGAGCCCGACGCACGGATGGCCGGCCTCGCGCGGCGACTCGGCGTGGACGTCGAGGAGACCGTCTTCGAGGAATGGGAGCCCGGCGGGCGGGAGTTCGACGCCGTCGTCGCGGGGACCGCCTGGCACTGGGTGGACCCCGTCGCCGGAGCCGCGCGGGCGGCCCGGGTCCTTCGGCCCGGCGGTCTCCTCGCCGTCTTCTGGAACGTCCCCCAACTGCCGCCCGAGCTCCTGGAAGCCATCGCCGACAGCGCCGAACGCGTGCTGCCCGACCCGCTCTTCGACTTCCGGACGCTCCTGACGAGGCCGGCCGCGACGGCGTACCAGACAATTCTCGACAGGGCCGCCGACGGCATCCGGCAGACGGGCGCCTTCGGTGAGCTCCAGCAGTGGCGCCACGACTGGGAGTTCACCTACAGCCGGGACGCCTGGCTGGACGTCATGCCCACCCAGGGCGCCTTCACTCGCCTGCCCACCGAGCACCTGGCGCGGCTCCTGGAGGCCGCGGGAGCCGCCATCGACGCACAGGGCGGCAGCTTCACCGCGACCTACGCGACGCTGACGGTCGCGGCGAAACGGCCGGTCAGAGCCGCTCAGGCGTCCTGATCCCCAGGAGGGCCATGCCCTGGTGGAGGGTGCGGGCCGTCATGTCGCACAGGAACAGACGGTTCCCGACCTGAGCCGGGGTGTCGGCCTTGAGGACCGGGCACTTGTCGTAGAACGACGTGTACAGCGAGGCCAACTGGTACAGGTACGCCGCCAGCTTGTGCGGGGCGTACTCCGCGGCCGCCTCGAAGACGGTGTCGCCGAACGCGTCCAGGTGCAGGCCGAGCGCCCGCTCCGCCGGGGCGAGTTCGAGCTCCGGGTGAGCGGCCGGCTTCGTGTCGCCCGCCTTGCGCAGGATCGACTGGATACGGGCGTACGCGTATTGCAGGTACACGCTCGTGTCGCCGTTCAGCGACACCATCTGGTCCAGGTCGAACTTGTAGTCCCGGTTCGGGGACGTCGACAGGTCGGCGTACTTCACCGCGCCGATGCCGACCTGCGCGGCCCGCTCCTGGATCTCGTCCTCGGTGAGGTCCTGGGCCTTCTCCCGGACGACCTCGGCGGCCCGCTGGACAGCCTCGTCCAGCAGGTCCTCCAGCCGGACCGTCTCGCCCTCACGCGTCTTGAACGGCTTGCCGTCCGCGCCGAGCACCGTGCCGTAGCCCATGTTGTGCGCGGTGACGTCGTCGGTCAGCCAGCCCGCACGCCTCGCCGCCTCGAAGACCATCTTGAAGTGCAGGGACTGGCGTACGTCCACCACGTACAACAGGGACGTCGCGTGCAGGTCGGCGACCCGGTTGCGGATCGCCGTCAGGTCGGAGGCGGCGTAGCCGAAGCCGCCGTCCGCCTTCTGCACGATCAGCGGCACCGGCTGGTCGTCCTTGCCCCGGATGTCGTCGAAGAAGACGACGAGCGCGCCCTCGGAGCGCACCGCGACACCCATCTCCTCCAGGAGGCGGGCGGTCTCGGGCATGCCCTCGTTGTACGCGGACTCGCCGACGATCTCCTCGTCCCGGATCCGCATGTCCAGCTTCTCGAAGACCGAGTAGAAGTAGACCTTCGACTCGTCGACGAACTGCTGCCAGAGCTCCAGGGTCTCCTTGTCGCCGGACTGCAGGGCGACGACCCGCTTCCGCGCGCGCTCCTTGAACTCCTCGTCCGCGTCGAAGACCGCACGCGAGGCCTTGTACACCCGGTTCAGGTTCGACATGGCCTGCTCGCCGTCGACGTCCTCGGCCGGGGCCAGTTCGCCGGGGTTCTCGAACAGGTACTGGATGAGCATCCCGAACTGGGTGCCCCAGTCGCCGATGTGGTGCCGGCCGATCGTCGTCTCGCCGGTGAAGTCGAGCATGCCGCGCAGGGCGTCGCCGATGACCGCCGAGCGCAGGTGGCCGACGTGCATCTCCTTCGCCACGTTCGGCTGGGCGTAGTCGATGACCGTGATGCCCGCGTTCTCCTTCAGCGGCACCCCGAGGCGGCCCGTGTCGTCCCCGTACCGTGCGGCCAGGTTCCGGGTGATCGCCTCGTCGGACAGCGTGATGTTGAGGAAGCCGGGCCCGGAGACCTCGACGTCCTTGATCAGCTCGTCGCCGGTGGTGATCCGGGAGACGACCTGGGTCGCCAGCTCCCGCGGGTTGGCCTTGGCCTTCTTGGCGAGGGCGAGGATGCCGTTCGCCTGGAAGTCCGCCCGGTCACTGCGTCGCAGCAGCGGCTCCGCGGAGACCTCCGGCAGGGTGGCCGAGAGGGCGGACGCGAGCTGCTGGTTGACGGAGTCGCTGAGGGACGTGACCGGGGCCATAGGAATGGGTGCCGTTCTCCTCGTGGGGATCGATAGACCCAACCAGTATCCCATGGCAGGTAAAGCGGTTTTCCCGGGCGCATCGGCGTCTGTGACAATGGAGCGTCACCCGTTCAGAAAGAAGGACGTGCCGATCGTGGCTCAGAGCACCGAGACCACCGACTGGGTCTCCCGTTTCGCGGATGAGGTCATCGAGGAGTCGGAGCGTCGGGCCCCCGGCAAACCCGTGGTCGTCGCCTCCGGGCTGTCACCGTCGGGTCCGATCCACCTCGGCAACCTCCGCGAGGTCATGACCCCGCACCTCGTCGCCGACGAGATCCGCCGCCGCGGCCACCAGGTCCGTCACCTCATCTCCTGGGACGACTACGACCGCTACCGCAAGGTGCCGGAGGGGATCCCCGGGGTCGACAAGGACGCCTGGGCCGAGCACATCGGCAAGCCGCTGACCTCCGTCCCGGCGCCGAAGGGCTCGTCGTACCCGAACTGGGCCGAGCACTTCAAGGCCGCCATGGTCGCCTCGCTGGCCGAGCTCGGCGTGGAGTTCGACGGGATCAGCCAGACCGCGCAGTACAACGCCGGTGCCTACCGCGAGCAGATCCTGCACGCCATGAAGCACCGCGGCGACATCGACGCGATCCTCGACCAGTACCGCACCAAGAAGGCCCCGGCCAAGCCCAAGCAGCAGCAGAAGCCGGTCGACGAGGCCGAGCTGGAGGCCGCCGAGGGGTCGGGTGCGGCCGAGGAGGACGACGGCAGCAGCGGCTCCGCCGGCTACTTCCCGTACAAGCCCTACTGCGGCAACTGCGAGAAGGACCTCACCACCGTCACCTCGTACGACGACGACACCACCGAGCTGACGTACGCCTGCACCGCCTGCGGTTTCTCGGAGACGGTCCGGCTCAACGAGTTCAACCGCGGCAAGCTGGTCTGGAAGGTCGACTGGCCGATGCGGTGGGCCTATGAAGGCGTGATCTTCGAGCCCAGCGGTGTCGACCACTCCTCCCCGGGCTCCAGCTTCCAGGTCGGCGGCCAGATCGTCGGCATCTTCGGCGGCAAGCAGCCCATCGGCCCCATGTACGCCTTCGTCGGTATCTCCGGCATGGCGAAGATGTCGTCCTCGCGCGGTGGCGTGCCCACCCCGGGCGACGCCCTGAAGATCATGGAGCCGCAGCTGCTGCGCTGGCTCTACGCCCGCCGCCGCCCCAACCAGTCCTTCAAGATCGCCTTCGACCAGGAGATCCAGCGGCTCTACGACGAGTGGGACAAGCTGGACGCCAAGGTCGCCGACGGTTCCGCGCTCCCGGCCGATGTCGCCGCGCACTCCCGTGCGGTGCGCACGGTCGCGGGTGAGCTGCCGAGGACGGCGCGCCCGCTGCCGTACCGGACGCTCGCGTCGGTCGCGGACATCACCGCCGGACACGCGGACCAGGCCCTGCGGATCCTCTCCGAGCTGGACCCGTCCGACCCGCTGACCTCCCTCGACGAGGCCCGGCCGCGCTACGACAAGGCCGAGGCCTGGATCAACACGCACGTGCCCGCCGACCAGCGGACCATCGTGCGCGAGGAGCCGGACGCCGAACTGCTGAAGTCCCTCGACGAGGCGTCCCAGCAGTCCCTACGACTGCTGCTGGACGGTCTCGCCGAGAACTGGTCGCTCGACGGGCTCACCCACCTCGTCTACGGCGTCCCGAAGGTACAGGCCGGCTTCTCCGCGGACGCCGGGCCCAAGGAACTGCCCGCCGAGATCAAGACGGCCCAGCGGACCTTCTTCGCCCTGCTGTACCAGCTCCTGGTGAGCCGTGACACGGGTCCGCGACTGCCCACGCTGCTGCTCGCGGTGGGGCAGGAGCGGGTGCGGGTCCTGCTCGGCGAGTAGGCGGTACGTGACAGGGGCCCTCGGTTCGAGGGCCCCTGTTCTTGACTCCGTCAGGCGATGTGGTCTTCCTGGAGTTCCGCCGTGTGGCGGTTGGTGAAGCGATTGACCATGCGTTCGGCGTCGCGGTGCGGGAGGGCGGTGCCGTACGTCGCCTCCACGTTCGCGCGGAACTGGCCCGCGGTCGGGTAACTGCCGTCTATCGACTGGCGGAAGACCTGGTAGAAGTCCTCCTCCGTCGGCTCCGGGGGCTCCGGGGGGCCGCCGCCCTCGCCCAGCTCACGGGTGCGGTTCGGGCCCACCGGGATGGGGAACGTGCCGGTCTCCTCGGGGGAGGGTTCCTGGCCGGGGAGCGGGGGCTCCTCCTCGAACTGCTCGCGGTACTGGTCCGCCTGCTTCTGCTCCTCGTACCACTCGGCGTACTGGTCCGAGGGGTCGTAGGCCGGGTTGTAGCCGCCGTGGTACTCGATCTGCTGCGGGGGCCTCGCGTGGAGCCAGGGGCTCACCTCGGGCTCGGGAAGCGGCTGCGGAGCGGGCTCGTATACCTGAGGCGCGGTGCTGGGATTGCCGACGAGTTCGGGGCGCTGCTCGACCGGGGGCGCGACCTGCTGTGGGACAGGCACTGATCCGGCGGGCTCGATCCGCGGCGCCGGAGGGATCAGCACCGGCTCGATTCCCGCCGCTGCCAGGCCCGAGGGGGCCGTGTCCGCCAGGGGGACGCCGTAGCGGGCCAGGCGCAGGGGCATCAGGGACTCGACGGGGGCCTTGCGGCGCCAGGCGCGGCCGAAGCGGGAGTGCAGGCGGGCCTGGTAGACCAGCCGCTCCTGCTCCAGCTTGATGACCTGCTCGTAGGAGCGCAG
>NZ_JBEXCS010000133.1:0-18996 GCF_040605395.1 Streptomyces sp. NPDC005648
GCGGCCTCGTCCAGATCCCCTGCATCGAACGCAACGGCATGGCCGCGGTGAAGGCGGTCACGGCGGCCAGGATGGCGATGCGCGGCGACGGCTCCCACAAGGTGTCCCTGGACAAGGTCATCAAGACGATGAAGGACACCGGCGCGGACATGAGCGTGAAGTACAAGGAGACGGCGCGGGGCGGACTCGCGGTGAACATCATCGAGTGCTGAGGCCGTAGGCCCTGACCAGCGCGTTCGTTTCTTTCGGCGCTGTCGGGGGCGGAAAGTCCCCGGAACGTCCCTGGGACGGGCGCCTGATCTGCGGGTTCGTGACACATGGTCGAGGTCGGAGCCGCAGCGGGGGCCAAGCGGGCCGCCGATCCAGTGATCGGCGGTCCTGCCTACAGCATGTGACATGCTGCAGTGATCTTCCGGGGGCAGGGGGCGTGACCCCTTGCTGTCACGGAGCTACTGCGCCTTGAGCTCGGCCGCGGCCTGCGCCACGAAGTCCGCCACCCGCTCGGGCTGGGAGAGCATCGGGACATGACCCGAGTCGAGGCTGAGCGTCGTGGCGCCGAGCCTCACGGCCGAATCACGCTCGACGGCCGGCGGGATCGTCCGGTCGTCCTCCGCGACGATGTACCACGAGGGCTTCGATCGCCAGGCGGCAGTCGAGATCGTGTCGCCGAAGCAGCGCGTGGCCAGCGGACCCTGGGTGGCATGGACCACTTCCGCGTCGGCCTCGTCGATGTCCTGCACGAAGTCCTTGAGGACTCCTTCGCGAGTCAGCGCGACGTAGCCGTCGCCGTACGGCTTGATCTCCGCCGCGCCCGGAGCGGGCTCGTAACCGGCCCACCAGTCGCCGAACGACTGGCCCGAGTCAGGGGCGCCGGCGGCGATGTACACCAGACCGGCCACCTTGGGATGGTTGCCCGCCTCCGTGATGACGGCACCTCCCCAGGAGTGCCCGACGAGCAGCACGGGACCGTCCTGCTGATCGATCACCCGGTGTGCCGCGACCACGTCGTCGGCCAGCGAACTCAGCGGATTCTGCACGGCGACCGGGTTGAGTCCCCGGCCGGCGAGCAGTGGGATCACGCGGTTCCAGCACGATCCGTCGGCGAACGCACCGTGTACCAGAACGACGTTGCTTACAGCCATGAACTCTCCTGTGTCGAGTCGGTTTGCCGTTCACTGATGTCCCTCGCCCGGTGTAGCAAGGGAACTCGGACGATTCCAGGACAGAGATCACCGGTTTCTTCAACGGTCATCTCAACGAGGTTCTCGGAATCGGCCACCTGTCCTGTGTGTGCCTACAGGACAGAGGTTGTGCGGCTGCGGCCACGCTGACCGGGTTCAACCCGAGCCACGGCCGAACATCTCCACCTCGGCGACCGCCACTTGCTTGTCCGAGGCCGTTCCGTACGCGCCGCGCAGGATCACGTCGACCTGTACGGCGTCCTCCATCGCGGCGTCGACGAGCTGGGGGCCGCCGTCCGTGAGTTGGTGACGCGTCAGCGAAGTGCGGCCCGAGGCATCGGTGATGAGCAGGTCGAAGCTCTCGGGGCGGGCCTGAACGTCACGATCTTCGGAGCGTGACGAAACACCGGGCGTAATCATGATCTTCTCCAGATCGACCGGCCGGCTGTAGTTCGCCTGGAGGTACTGCCCCGCGGAGTCACCGGAGTATCCGGTTCCCCACCAGCTGTTGCTGATCCCGTCGAAAGCGGACCGCGCGGGGTGGGCGGCGTCGGAGTTCGACGCGCTCACGGCGGCGGGCGGGAGCGGGGCGGGGTCGGTGAAGTGGTCGCGTGTCGCCCGGATCAGCGTGGGGGTCAGGAACGCGGCGCCCACCAGCACGGCAGCGACGCCCACGATGGTCAGCACCCGCTTCCAGGGCACGCGGGGCCGCCATCCCGCGAATCGTTCGCCCCGCCGACGGGCCGCCGTGGATGCCTGCTGTCCGCTGCGGTCCAGTGGGGCGCCGTCGTTCCGGCAGAACGTACGGTCCGGCCGGTTCCGCACCCCGCACCGCCAGCAGGTGATGCCGCTCTCCTCCTCCGCCGTCACGGCGCGCACACTCGGCCGTGCGGGCTCGGGGCGGCCGGGCAGTACGGCGGGCACGTCCGGGGCAGCGGCCTCCGCCCCGGGCACGGGCACGAGGAGCGCCCTGGCCCGTGTCTGGCCGCCGGCCTCCACCGATCGCGCCGGCCGGGGTTCGGTCTCGCCTTGTGGGGTGCGTGGCGTCCCGTCCCCGCTCGCCGGCTGGGCGGGCTCCGGCCCACCTGGAGCCGCGGAGACCGCCGCTCCGGAGGTCGTCGTCCCCTCCGGCGTCGGGACCGATACCGCCTCCGCACCGGATGTCCCGCCACCGGGACGGCGTACCGGGCCGCCCGCCGTGGCTCCCGCGCCGGGCCCTCGCGTCGTAGCGGCTCCCCCGGCGGAGCCGGACGGGTTCTCCGCCGGCGAGCGCGAAGCGCCACCCACACGTTCCGCGCGCGAAGCGAAGGTCTGCGCCAAGGTCCCGTCGGACACCGGCCTCGATCCGCCCGACGCGGAACCGGCAGACGCGGAACCGGCAGACGCAGAACCCGGCCCGGCGGCCGGAACCGCGTCCCAGTCCACCAACGTCCCGCACACCTCGCAGAACGACTCCCCGCTCCCGGGGCCCGGGGTTCCGCAGACCGGGCACAGCCCCTCGGCCGTCGGCTTCTCGCTCATCTCTTGTCAGTCCTCTCAGCCAGCACCTCGACGGTGAAGGGCAGATGCGCCGGGCGGGCCGCGGCGACCAGGGTTTCCAGGCGGCGGCCGTCGAAGGCAGCGGGGTCGGGCACCCTCACGACCACCCGCAGGCCCGGGCGCGGATCGCCCGGGAACGGGCCACGCGGTCGGGCCGACCAGGACGCGCCACCGCTTTCGGTGATCTCGGGCGTGATCCCGAAGGCGAGGCGGATCGCGGCCACCAGCCCGTACTCCGTCCCGCGGCGCCGATGCAGTGCCATCGCGGTCCCGACCGCCTCACGGCGGGCGGACTCCGTTGCCAGGCCGTCCAGTTCGGCTCCCACCCAGCCCCCGATCCAGTCCAGGAAGTGAACGGGCGCCAGTCCGGGGCGGAAGTACGCGTCCAGGCAGTCCAGCGTGCTCAGTACCGGTGCCTGCATGGTGTCCAGCCCATCGGCGAACACGCCGGCGAAGCCGTCCTCCGCGTACACACCCGGCAGTTGGTCCCGCAGTGGGTAGGGGGAAAGAGCAGGAGGGTTCATCGGTCCCCGATCACTCGGACACGGTGGTCGTACGGAAACAGCAGGGCGGAGCCGGCCAGTTCGATGCGGTCCGTCGGCTCGCCGCGGCGCCCCGTCAGCGGGTCGGCGGGGCACAGCTCGACCTCGTCCACCAACTCCACGCCCGGCACCCGCTGCAGCGCGGCGAAGATCTCTCCTGAGCGCAAGGGCCGGCCGAACGGCCATCCGCTCCCGTCCGCCCCGCCGCTCAGCGGGTCCAGATAGGCGTACAGGGAGTCGAGCGCGGCGGCCCGTACCTCCTGCGCGGAGACGCTCCGGTAGGCGTGCAGCGTCGCCGTGACCGAGACGCCCTGGTAGTAGGGCGGGCCGACGGCCAGTCGTGTCCCCAGCGGGCGGCGTTCGTCCAGATGGCGCGTCACGCGCTCCAACAGCTCGTCCTCCGGGACGAGCTGCTCGAAGCGGAGCCGGCCACCGGGGTCGGGCACGGCCCGGGGCACGACGAGGACCCGTACGGCCCCTTCCCCGTCCGTGTCGGACTCCGCCCCCAGGCACATGATCCGCGCGGTCTCGGGCGCCGCCTGCCGGGCCAGCTCCTCGTAGTCCCGGGAGGTCACCGCCCGCTCCTGGGCCCGCAGCACGATCGGTGCCCGGACCTTGGCCTCCTCCACGGTCTCCCCGTCGATCCCGCCGCGGGCGGCCTCCCGGTTCTCGACCCGGGCGATGTACGGGATGGAGCTGCGCAGCACCTGGAGCCGGCCGCGCGAGACATTGCCGCCGCGACCGCCCCCGGCCCGGTAGCGCACGGCCCGCACCACGGCACCCTTGGCGGGTACCGCCCCGAACTGCCGCAGGCTGCCGTCCGGTTGGCGTACGGACGGTCCGAAGGTGATCTCCCCGGTCGTCGCGTCGACCGTCAGATGCCGGTCGGACGGCCGGGAGGCGGCGAAGTCGGAGACGATCCGCCACGCCTGCCAGCCACCGTCGCCGCTCTCCGCCACCTCGACCTCCAGCGGCGGATCGTCCGCGACGATCGGCGCCTGCCCGAGCCTCATCCGCTGCCCCGGAGCTCCTGACGACTCTCCCAGTCGCTCGTCGCGGACCTCGACCGCGTGCACGGCGCGGACGGTGCCGCCGATGGTGTAGGCGGCGGCTGACCGGATGGTGGGGGTGGCGGCGTAGAAGGGCTGGTCGCGGGCGGGTTCCAGGACCCGGCAGCGCAGCCAGCCCGCCTCGTGCCGGCCGAGTTGGGAGAGCGTGTGCCCGCCCGGCACGTGCAGGATCACCTCGCCGGCCCGGTTGAGACCCCCGGTCGTGTCCTCGTCCACCTCGCACGGCTCCCATCCCGCCGCGGTCCGCGCTTCCCAGGCGAGCGGCGGCTGGCGGGGGTCCACTCCGACGCCGTCGACCCGGCTGTCCAGTGCGAGCACCACCGCGCAGTCGGGGACGGCCGCGTCCAGACCGAAGAGCAGCACGTCCCCGGGCTGCGGTTTCGCGGCGAAGGCGGGCACGTCGGTGGTTCCCAGGACGGCACTCGTACGGTCCTGGGGGCTCCCCTTGTTCTCCTGCCGCAGCACGCGCCGCAGCGAGCACGGCGGCACGGTCAGGTCCCGTTCGGTGGTGAAGACGACCGCTTCCTGGGTCTCGGTGCGCTGGGTGGCCACCTCGGTCCCGGCGGGCAGCCGTACGGGCTCGGTCTGGGCGGCCGACAGCCAGAAGGTGACGTCGGCGCGGGCCGCCGACGGCGGGAAGAGCGTCACGCCCAGCAGGTCCAGGAAGGACAGGTAGTTCTTGTCCGGCACCCGGTTGAGCCGGTAGACGAGCTGGTCGGTCATGTAGGCGACGGCTTCGACGAGGGTGATGCCGGGGTCGGAGACGTTGTGGTCGGTCCACTCCGGGGCACGCTGCTGGATGTAGCGCTTGGCGTCGTCGACGAACTGCTGGAAGTGCCGGTCGTCGAGGTTGGGGGCGGGCAGGGCCATGGGGTGTCACACATCGCCTTCACTGGACGGGATCACGTAGAAGGGGAAGACCAGGCTGCGCGGATTGCTGGTGCCGCGGATCGCGTACCGGACGTCGATCAGCAGCACCGCCGGGTCGTCGGCGGACGCGGTGACGGCGACCTCGGTCACGTCGATGCGGGGTTCCCAGCGCTCCAGGCTGGTCCGCACCTCGTAGCCGATGCGCCCGGCGGTCGCCTCGTTGACCGGTGCGAAGACCAAGTCGTGGACGGCGCAGCCGAATTCGGGTCGCATCGGGCGCTCTCCGGGCGCCGTGGCGAGCACGAGCCGGATGGCCTCCTCGATCTCCCGTTCCCTGCGGACCAGGGCGATGGCGCCGGAGGCGTCGGTGTGCAGCGGGAACGCCCAGCCCGCGCCGACGAACTGCTCGCCCATCAGAACGGCACCCCGTTGCGCAGGGTGACCCCGGTCAGCGTCACGGTCGCCGCGGTGACGGAGGCGTTGGCCGCGGAGACCAGTGAGACCGGTCCGACCGCCTTGACGCCGACGGTGCCGACCGCGTCCAGGGTCAAGGCGCCGCCCGCCGTGAGCCCGACCTTGCCGCCGGCCTTGAGGGTGAGCGCGGCCCCGGCGGAGATGTTCACGGCCCGTGCCGCCGTGAGGTTCAGATCTCCGCCCGCCTTCACATCGACACCGCGTGCCCCCTGGATGGTGACGCTGCCGTCGCTGCGGACCGTCACGGTCGTACGGTTCTGGTCGAGGTGGACGGTGAGCGCCCCGTCACCGGTACGCAGCCGTACGCCGCGCGCTCTGCGGGCGTCGTCGAGCAGTTCGACGGCCTGGCCGCCGCGCGAGGCCAGGCTCCGCCAGTTGACGGTGCCGCTGGTGGGGTCCACGGGCGGGCTGCCCTCCTGGATGCGGGGCAGCTTGTCGACACCGTTGTAGAGACCCGCCAGGACGTACGGGTGCTCCAGGGAGCCCCGGTCGAAGGCGGCCAGCACCTCGTCGTTGACCTCGGGCAGGATCAGCCCGCCTCCACGCACACCGCCGAACTGCGCGACCCGGCACCAGTCGCTCTCGTACGTGTCGGACAGCCACGGGAAGCGCAGCTTGACCCGGCCCGCCTTCAGTGGATCCTTGATGTTGCTGACGACGGCGACGACGACACCGGGCAGTGCGGGCGCCCCCTGGGGGCCGGCCGCCAGCCCGTACAGCGAACGGAACTGACGCCCGCTCACCTGTACCCACGTCGTGTACTGCTGTCCGGACGCGAACACGTGCCGTACGCCCGTGACGGTGTACTTGCCCTCGAACGGCGCCCCTGCGCCGTTGAGCGCGACAGGCACACCCGGCCGCAGTTCGGGATTGCCGTCGACGGCGATCTCCAGCTCGGCGAAGGAACCCGTGACATCGTCCGCCAACGCCTCGGCGGCGTGCCGGACTTGGGCCTGTGTGCGGTACGGGACGGCCGTGCCGGTCAGCGAGGCGGCGCCGAAGGGGGAGCTGAGCTTCGCGGGTGTGGTGTCCGTGAGGATCTGGGTGCTCGCGGTGGCGGGTGCGTCGGCGGACAGGGGCCGTTTGGTCTGTACGTCCCAGCCGCGCACCGAGACCGAGGGGACCTGCCCGGCGGCGGTGACGGAGACCCGGCTGTTGGTGGCGTTGGCGCCGAACTCCAGGACGTAGGGGCTCTGCCCGGACGGAGTGGTGTCGGCGGGCGCGCCGGAGGCCGTGCGCAGGGCGGTGAACTGGAGGCGGCCCTCCTCGTCGAAGTACAGGTGGACGTCGTTCTCGCGGGCCAGGCGGGCCAGGAAGTCCCAGTCGGTGAGGTTCGGTTGGGTGGCCAGTTCGTAGACGGTCGGGGTCGGGTCGACCGTCCCGGTCCTGAGCCCGTTCTCGGTGGCGAGCCGGCGCACGATGTCGGCGGCGGTCATGTTCGGGTACCCGGCGACGCGGCGGTTGCGCAGGAGCCGGTGGCCGGGGTCGTAGCCGCGGACGATCAGCGACTTGCCCGTCCCGTCGGCATCGGCCTCCAGAGCGGTGACCTCGCCGGTGAGCAGTGGCCGGCCCTTGGCGCCGTCCGTGTAAGGGATCAGTTCCGCCTTCGCGCCGACGGTGAGCGCCGGGAAGGTGCTCAGCAGATCACGGGCCGGGTCGCTGAAGACGAGCCGGAAGGCGGCCGGCACGTTCACGCTCGCGTCGATCCAGGCGGAGACGAGCCGCCCGGCCACGGGGTCGGGCAGCGGGGAGCCCTGAACCAGCACTTTCAGGACGGTCGTGAAGGACTTCGTCGTCACGGTGTTCCCCCTGGTTCTCGTCCTCGGCGTACGTCGTCGGCCGACGGCAGCAGGAGTTCGCTGCCGGGTCGCAATCGCATGGGGTCGTCGATGTCGTTCGCCTCGGCGATGGCACGCCAGCGGGTGGCGTTGCCGTACTCGCGCCAGGCCAGCGAGGGGAGCGAGTCGCCGACGACCAGGCGGTGGACACGCTGGGCGGTCAGGGCACCGGAGGTGGGGTTCTGGCCCTTGGCCGGCGTCGGGATCTCTTTGAGCGACAGCCGGCACGTGGCCCGCAGGGGCTCGCCGGTCGGGCTGAACAGCGAGTAGGCCGCGCTGACGCTCTCCACGTACGCGGTGAACTGGATGGTGCTGAAGCCGCCCCACGAGAAGCGGACCCACGGTGGGGACGGCCGGTTCGTCGGCAGGCTCTGCGGATCGACCTCGCAGCAGGAGAGCAACTGCTCCACCTTCTTGCGGACTTGGGCGGTGGTGGGGGTGGCGGAGGCGTCGAGGAAGACCTCGACGGACAGCGAGGCCGGGTCGGCGCCGGAGAACTCCTGCTGGGCCCCGCGGTCGAAGCCGACGGCACGCTGGGCGTACCAGGAGGCCGAGCGCGAGAGTTCCAGCTGGTTGGGGTTGAACTGGAACTCGACCTCGCCGATCCGGCCGCCGAGCGTGTGACTCGACCCGCTCGGTGGATGGTGGATGCTCAGACGGGCTCGTACGAGGCTGTTGTTGGCGCCGGTAGCGGACATCAGGTCCCCCTGGCGTCGGTGAAGCCGTGGTGGGCGATTTCCAGGGTCTCGGTGGCGACGCCGGGGCTGGCCGGGTCCATGCTGGGCCCCTGCCACCGCACGGGCAGCACCTCGACGAGCCCCCACTGCGCGACGACGGAGCCGTCCGCGCGCAGTGCGGCGATCTGGCCGGTCGGCCGGGTGATCCCGGTGGCGATGGACGAGATCCACGCGGCGGCCTTCCCGGTGTCCGGGGTGAGCGGTCGGGTGAGCCGGATGTTCGAGTACGTCACCCGCGACGGCAACTGCCACACGAACCCGTTGTTGCCCCCCTCTTCGTGCTGCTCCACCTGCACCTCGGAGGCGAGCCCCTCGCAACTGTTGAAGAGACCGAGGTCCAGGCCGTCGATGGAGAGCCGGAAGAACACGGTGGAGGCGGGGTCAAGAGGGGGTGGCATGGGCGGGTTCCTTGAATCCTTGGGTCCTTGAGGCGTTGGCCATGGCGGTGGGATGGAGGTGACCGGGTCAGAGACCGTCACGGAGACGGCCGAGGCGCTCGCGGTCGCCGCGGAGTTCGGAGCGCAGGAGGCGGGAGAGGGGTTCCAGGAGGGAGCGTGCGAGGGCGTCGAGGGCCTCGGGAGGGAGGGCGTCCAGGGTGGTGCCGGAGGGCGCGGAGGCTCGGAGGTGGTGCTGTACAGGGGGTGTTGGGGTCTGCCGCACGGAGGGTGGCGGGGTCGGGGGGTGTGCGGGGGTCGGGGGGCGCGGAGGTGGTGCCGGTGGCTGATGGCTCGCGGAGGAGAGGGCAGCCGGAGTGACCGGTGCCGGGGGCAGGCGGGTCGAAGGCGTGGTGGGCCGGTTGCCGTCGGCCCGCTGAACCGCCGTCCGGGTGGATCGCGTGCCTGCGGAGCGAGGGGCCCGTGTGGCGGAGGCCGGGATCACCGGCCGGCGCGCCTGGGGAGGGCGGGGTGCGACGGGTGGTGCCGAGACCACCCGGACCGCGTTTCGGGGGACGGACGTCAGACGTTGCGTCCGCTGGAGCGGCGGCCGATCGGGCCGTGACGGGAGTGCGAGCGGCGACACCGTCGCGTCGGTGGCAGAGCCCGGAGGAGACGTGCGGCCGGAGTGCCGCGCCTTGCTGACAGGTTCCGGAAACCGCGTCGGGGTGTTCGGAGACGCTGAGGTGAAGTGCCCTGAGGGGGAAGGGAGATCGAAGGGCCCGCCGGTTGGCGACGGGCGCCACTGAACGGCGGGCGGGGCGAAGGTCGGCGACGGGGTATTGGTCCGGGGTACGCGCGACCCGACGTGGACTGCCCCACCGACCAGGGCTGCCCGCTCGGGCGGTGCGGTGGTCGGGCGCCGCTGAACGGATGGTGCTCCGGGGCGATGCGCGGCGGCCGGTTCCGTCTCGCGATACGCCTCCGCCGACCCGATGCCAGAGCCTTCGGGCCCTCTCGCTGGGCGGACGGAGCCGTGCCGTGCTGCCTGGACCGTGAACAGTCTGGCGGGCGACGGGGTTTGAGTGTGTCGTGTTCCCTCGGAGGAGCGCTGCACCGCCGGGGCCAGGACCGTGGTCATACGGGTGGCGGCCATGGGGTGGATGGTTCGTGGTGAGCGTGGGCCGCGCCGGCCGAGTGTCACGCTCCGCGCGGTGGCACCGGTCGCGCCCACGGGGAGGGGAAACCCGGCCCGCGCGGTGGGCGGGGCCGGCGTGCCGACGGAACGGGCGAGCCTGACGGGGGCGACAGGACTCACGGCAGTGGGCGGGGTCGTGGACTTTCGCGTCCCTGCGGGTGCGCGGGAAACGGTCGTCGTGCCCGAACCGGCCGCAGCGGTGGAGCGGGCGGGGCCGGAAACCTTGGCGGAACCGACACGGCCTGTGGGAGTGGGCCGGGTCGTGGGCCCAACGAGACCTGCGGGAACGCGCGAAACGATCGGCACACCCGAACCGGCAACCGCCACGGAGCCGGCGGCGCCGGAGACCTCGACCGGGGCAGCAGGACTGGCTGGGGTCGGCCGGGTCGTGGGCCCAACGGGACCCCAAGGCGCACGCGAGACAGCGGGCGCACCCGAACCGGCAACCGCCGCGGAGTCGGCAGCGCCGGAGACCTCGACCGGGGCAGCGGGACTGGCTGAGGTTGGCCGGGTCGTGGGCCCAACGGGACCTGCGGGAACGCGCGAAACGATCGGCGCACCCGAACCGGCAACCGCCGCGGAGCCGGCAGCGCCGGAGAGCTTGGCCGGGGCAGCGGGGCTGGTGAGTACGGTGGCGGATGCCGGGGGCCCGGCGAAGTCGGCGTGTCCCGGGTGCGAAGAGGCCCGGCCGCCCTCCCGCACCGACCGCTCAGCCTCCGCAGCGGCGCTGGTGAGGCGCTGGAGTGGCGCGGGTGTCGAGCCGCTGCCGGATACCCGCCCGGAGTCCACGGGCTTCGGCTCCGCGGAGAGCCGTGACGCTTCCTTCGGCACCCCTGCCCTCGTCGCATCGGCCGGCGTGGGCGAGGGGGCGGTGCGGCGGCGCGACGGACCAGGGGGTGGGTCCGCCGCGCCGCGTCCAGACGGTGCGGACCGGCTCACCCGGTCCCCACCGGTGGTGGAGGCAGGGCCGACGCTCTTGTCCAGGTGCGCGTGCCCGGACCGGGCCGACCCGTCCGAGGCCGCGGGAATGCCGCCGTGATCCGCTCGTCCGCGGCCCGCCGACGGCGCGCCGGTCGGGGTGGTCGGTGCCGGAGCGTCGGTCGTACGCAGCAGTTGTACGGCAGGCGTCGTAAGAGCCGGGGCCGGACTGCCGGCCGGAGGGAACGAACGCGAGGCAGCTGTTCCCCCTGCCGGCGACGTGTCACCCGCCGCACTGGCCGTCGGCGGAACTGTGGTCGTTCGCAGAGGCATGGCGGGCGAGGTGGTGGGGATGTGCGGTAGCGCGGGGACCTCGTCCATGGCCGGTGCGGGTGACGATGCCGGACGCAGGGGTGGGCCGAGTCCAGTGCGGCGCGATGCGCGCGTGGTGCCGTGCTGTCGAGCCTGACGCTGGACCGACGTGGTGCGAGCGGCGTCGGCGCCGCTGGGTACCGGAGTCAGCGGTGCACCGAGCCCGGCCCGCGGTTGACCGACCCCGCTCTCACCGAGTGCCGACTCCGCGGGCCCCCGAGTCGTGGAGCCGCCGGATGCGGAACCCTGGACCGGCGCGGGACCCCCTGGGTGCTGGTGCGCCGCCGAGCCCGGGGCGGTCCGGCTCGGAGAGGAGCGTTCTGCCACGACGCCGGATTCACGGGTGGCGGCCGACCGGCCCCCGGCTCCGCCGCCGTGCTCGGTCCGGGCCTCGGCGGAGCTCGCGTCCACCGATCGTCGAACCGTTGCCGTGCGCTCCCCTCCCGCAGCATCCGTCCATTCCGTGGCCCTCGGGCCGGAGACGCCCTGAGCATGGGCTTTCGGGGTTTCAGGAGGTGCGGACGACGGCATACGCTGCGCCACCGCGGGAGCCACTCCGTCCGTCGCCCGCGCCGATTCCGGGCTGTCCTGGCTACGGCCGTCCGGGGCCCCGCCCGCGATCGCCAACCGTCGCAAGGAGGTGACCGACGGCGCCGAGAGCAACGGCGGTCGCGCGGACCGCGAGAGCGCGACTCGCGCTGCACGCCTGGCCGACGAGCCTTGGAAGCCGGATTCCCCGCCGGGGACAAGGGAGTCGAGGGCAACGGGTTCGGCCGAGGGATGTCCCGGCACGCTCGACGGCAAGGGCGACCGCGACCCGTCCGAGGCACCCGGCATCGCCGGGGCGGAAGGTCCGACCGGTCCCCCTCCCCCCGCACGCTGCACGCCACCCGACGCACCCGCCCCCACCGGTGCGGCCGACCGCTGAACCGCAGCCGGCCCAGCCTGCGCGGCCCGTGCCACGGCACGGCGGCCGGGGTGCTCCGCGCCAACGGTGTCAGCCCCTCGCCCGCCATCGCCCAGGACCCGTGTCGCGCCCCCGGAAGACACGATTCCCCCGGTCAGTGCCGGATTGCCGTGCGTCGCCAGCCCGCCGACGAAGTCCAGTGTCACCACCGGGGACATGACTGCCAGCACCCGCTGAACCGGCGCCGCCGACCGCCATTCCACGCCGGAGGCACGGGACAAAGCAGGCTCGTCCGACGCGCTCGGCTGCTCCGGGGCGGAGTCCGGCCCAGCCCCTCGAACAACCCGCCCCCAAAGGCCGGCCAGCAATCCCGCCATGTCGGTTCACCCCTCCTCGCGGTTCAGCAGTGCCGCGGTCCGCTCGACGTATCCCCTGCGATCCGCGTGTTCCAGATCCAGCAACTCGCCCATCCCCCAGCCCAGATGGAAGGCGAGGTACGCGACCTCCTCGTGCAGGCGGTCGGTCGCGTACATCACGATTCCCCCAGGCGGCTCCCGGCCAGTTCCACCTCGAAGGGCTCGGAGCAGTGCGGGCAGGACACCGCCGCCCGGGTGTGGCCCTCCGCGTTGATCTGCCGGTAGAAGTCCTGAAGGAACGCGAGGTCGGAGGCGAACATGTTCTCCACGACCCCGTCATGCACCGAGGGAAGCGTGCCGAGGCGGGTGATGACGCGGCCCAGCAGGACCACCGACAGGTAGGCGGGGTTCTCCTGCACTCGTATGTCCCGCAGGGGGACGAGTTCGTCCCTGGCCGTGGACAACCGCATCGTGCCGACCCGGTGGATCGTCCCCGACTCGTCGACGAACCCGCGCGGCAGTTCGAAGGAGAACTCCGTCCGCAGGGCGGCCACGGGCGACGTGGGAGACATGGGAGCCGCGGGCGACACGGGGGCAACGGGCCCGGAATCCGGGACCTCCGCCGTGGCCGCGCGCCCCGCCGACGTGGCCGTACGCCTGATCACTCGATGACCAGCTCTTCGAAGACGATGGTGACCTGCTCGGTCAGCGCGGAGGTGTCCCCGGCCTTGACCCCGCTGGTCTCCACCTTGCTGCACCAGGCGTTGCGCATGTTGTAACGCTTCACCGGGCTGTTCTGGTAGTCCATCATCATGATCGTCGCGTTCTTGCGCGCGGCGCCCATGTTCCCCGCGATGGAGTCGTTGATCCACGACGTGAACGCCGCCGACTCCGTCATCCCGCGGGTGACCGTGCACTCGCCGGCCTTCTTCACACCGGGCATCTTCTTCGTGACGGGCTTGCCGTCCGCCGAGACCTGCTGGTACTCGATGACGTCCTGCTCGACGGAGAGGCCGCTGACCTCCTGGAGGTACTCGACCATGACGCCGTCGATCTGCAGGCCGAAGTTGTGTGAGGTGAGGGCGTCACCGGGCTGAAGGGACATGCTCGTTCGCTTCTCTTTCCGAGGTCGATGAAATGAGGGAGACGGTCACCAGAGCCGAGGACTACTCGGTCGACTCGCCCGTCCCGTCCGAGAACTGGGCCAGCCGGAACACCACGAACTCGGCGGGCTTTACCGGCGCGATACCGACCTCGCACACCACGCGACCGACGTCCACCGACTCCGGCGGGTTGGTCTCGGCGTCGCACTTGACGTAGAACGCCTCCTCGGGGCGGGAGCCGAACAGCGCCCCGGACCGCCACTCGTTCACGAGGAACGCCGACACGTTGCGGCGGATCCGGGCCCACAGCGCCTCGTCGTTGGGCTCGAAGACGACCCACTGGGTGCCCGCGAGGATCGACTCCTCCAGGTAGTTGAAGTACCGGCGGACGTTGAGGTAGCGCCAGGCGGGGTCGGAGGCCACCGTTCGAGCGCCCCACACACGGATGCCGCGGCCCGGGAACGCGCGGATGCAGTTGACGCCGATGGGGTTGAGGGTGTCCTGTTCGCCGCGGGTGATCTGCAGTTCCAGGTCCACCGCCCCTCGTACGATCTCGTTCGCGGGCGCCTTGTGCACGCCGCGCTCGGAGTCGTTGCGGGACCAGATGCCCGCCATGTGACCGCTCGGCGGGACCAGGCGCTGCCGGCCGCCGGACGGGTCGAAGACCTTGATCCAGGGGTAGTAGAGGGCGGCGTGCGAGGAGTCGTAGCCCGCCGTGTCCTGGCGCCACTCGCGGATCTGCTGGGCGTTCATGCCCGGGGGCGGGTCCAGGATCGCCATCCGGTCGCCCATCAGCTCGCAGTGCGCGATCATCCCGAGCTGCACCGCCTTGACGGCGTCCAGGTCGAGGGCTCCGCGCTCGTAGGCGGCCATCAGGTCGGGGACGGCGACCATGGTGACCGCGTCCAGCGCCTCAAGACCGCCGAAGCCGGTCCGGTCGGCGGGGTCGCCGAGGAACTGTCCGCTGGTGAGGCGCTCCCGTGACGTGGCCGGCACGGGCGCTGACGCGGCTGCGGCGGCCAAGGCCACCGTCCCGTTCCCGGGCCGCGCCAACTGCCCGGCGGACGTGGTCTCTTCGACGGCGATCAGCTTGGAGCGCTGCTTGACCTGGGTGACGACGTAGTTGCGGTTGCTCTTCTTCGCCGAGACGTCGAAGGTCTCCAGGACCTTGTCGCCGTCCTTGACGGTGAGGGTGAACCGGTCGTCGGGTCCCTCGCCGGAGGTGTCGGAGACCTCGACCACGGGCGTACCGCCGAGGTTCGCCCCGTTCAGCGCCGAGACCCGGAAGGTGCCGAGGGCGGCCTCCCGGACCGACGCCTCGATCGCCGGACGTCCGCCGGAGCCGGCCCCGGCCGCGCCCCCGACCCGGACGACATACGCGGCCGTACCACCGTTGTTGAAGTACCCGTACACCGCGTGGGCCAGCAGAAGACCCTCGGTGAAGTCGCCGAACGAGGCGGTGTACTGGGACCAGTTCGTCACCAGCGTGGGCTCGTTCAGCGGTCCGGTCGGGGCCAGGCCCACGAAGGCGGCCACCGAGGTGCCGGCCCCTTCGATGGGGCGGGATCCACTGGCCACCTCCTCGACGTAGACGCCGGGGGACAGATAGGTGGGCATGGCGGCTTCTCCTTGCATGACAGCTGGGGTGCTTGCGTATGACCCAGGCTGACGCGGACGGGCCCGCCAGGAAACGGCCGCCCGACAGGCTCTTGGGTCCGACCCGCGTGGCCGTACGGCCATCGCCGTCAGGCCACGCGGGTCGGAGTGGGCCGGTCCGACGCCCTCTGCCGGAGTCGGCGGGGCCGGACGGTGGCCGTACGGCCCTCCGCACGGTCACCGGACCCTGCCCGGCTGCTTCTGACGTGCCGTAGGACCACTTCCTACGGTGACCGCGTGACGACTTTCGCCTCCCTTGAACCCGCTTCGTCCGCCGTCGATCCCGGATCGAGCGCGGCCACGACCCTGCGGCTGCGCAATGACGGCGACACCGTCGAGGAGTACCGGCTCTCCGTCGTCGGCGATCCCGTCGAGTGGACGCTGGTGGCTCCCGACACGCTGCGGCTCTACCCGGGGGACGAGGGCTCGGCCGAGGTGGTGTTCACCCCGCCGCGCTCGGCGGCGACGACGGCAGGCACCGTCCGGTTCGGCGTCCTCGTGCAGCCGCGTGAGAACCCGGAGCTGTCGAACGTGGCCGAAGGCACCCTCACCGTCTCGGCGTTCGGTGAGATGCGGGCCGAACTGCTGCCCGTCACCGTGCGCGGGCGGTTTTCCGGGCGGCCCCGGGTAGCGGTCGACAACGTCGGCAACTCCGTGCTGCCGGTGGGGATTTCGGGGAAGGACGACGAGGACGTACTGACGTTCCGTCCCGTTCCCGAGACGGTACGGGTCGCGCAGGGGCGGACCCGGCTCACCCGGGTGCGGATCCGGCCGGGCGGGGTGAAGCTGTTCGGCCGGCCGGAGCGGTATCCGTTCGCGCTGACCGTGACACCCACGGCGGAGGGCACCGCCGGACCCCCCGGGTCTCCCGGAACGATCCCGCCCGCCCAACTGCGCGGCACCTTCGTACGACTGGCGCTGTTCCCGAAGTGGCTGCTCGTGCTGCTCGGGCTGCTGCTGGCCGCGGCGGGGGTGTTCGCCGCGCTCTGGTTCATTCCGCGGCCGTCGCTCGTCTCGAACGCGGTGGCGCAACAGCAGCCGGCGGCGGCTCCGGCCGCCGCCGCGCTGCCGCCCGCGCCGGCCACCCAGCCACCACCGTCGGTGCCGAGCCCGTCGGCCGCCGCTCCTTCGCCGTCGCCCTCGCCCTCGCAGTCCGAGGAACAGCAACAAGGCGGCGGTCAGGACCAGAACTCCGGAGAGCAGGACACGGACCAGGCCGGCAACACGGTGGTCACCATCCGCAGCGTCCAGAACGGCAAGGACCTCACCGTCCAGGACGGCCGCACCGACGACGGCACCCCGGTCGTGGTCTCCGAGTGGACGGACAGACAGCAGGGACTCAACCAGTTCTGGGCCCAACTTCCCTTCGCCGACGGCACGGTGGCCCTCACCCCCGGCAGCTCGCCGGGCAGCGTCCTCGACAAGACCGACGGTCAGCCGCAGGTACGGATCCGTGCGGTCCAGGGCGGCGACGAGGCCGTACGCCAGGGGCAGATCCCCGCACTCCAGCGCTGGCGCCTCCAGCCCGTGTCGGACGGCGTGGTGACGATCGTCAACGCACAGACCGGCGAGTGCCTGACCAACACCGGCGACAACACCCAGGTCCAGGCCCTGTCCTGCGACGACCGTTTCGCCTCCCTTCAGCAGTGGCGGCTCGGGAAGTCCTGACGTCCGCCACCCGACAGAAAGGCGGGTCGCCGTGCGCCCCCGCGTCCAGCCTCACCGGCCCGAGAAAGCCGACTCCCGGGCGCCGTCCCGGGCGCCCGACACCCGTACGGAACAAGGCGGTTCACCGGGTGTCCTCTCCCCGGCACACATCGCGGCGCTGCAACGAACCGCCGGCAACGCCGCCGTCCTCCGCGCGGTCGACGAGGCCCGGCATGTGCACGGGGCCGGGTGCGGCCACGTCGCCCCCGTGCAACGCTCCTCCTCCGTCCCCGGAGTGCTGCGCGCTCCCGGCCGCCCCCTGGACGCCGAGGTCCGCACCGAGATGGAGGCCCGCCTCGGCGCCGACTTCTCCGACGTACGGCTGCACACCGGCCCGACCGCCCAGCGCTCCGCCGCCGAGATCGGCGCCCGCGCCTACACCTCCGGCAGCCATGTCGTCCTCGGCGCGGGCGGCACCGACCGGCACACCCTCGCCCACGAACTCACCCATGTGATCCAGCAGCGTTCCGGGCCCGTCGCGGGCACGGACGACGGCACCGGGCTGCGCGTCTCCGACCCGTCCGACCGGTTCGAACGGGCGGCGGAGGCGGGCGCGGTCCGGGCGATGGCCGGGCCTGTGCCCGAGAGGGACGCGGCGCGACGGCAGAGCGCGGCGCAGCGAAGCACGGGAGACGCCGTGGCTGTTCAGCGGGTGACGTTGGGCGCGGTGGCCGAGAAGGCCGGGGACCTCACGGCCGCCGGAGACCTGACCAACCAGTCGACGGGTGCGTCGGTCGGCGGTGGCTTCAGGGATCCGGCTGCCTCCACAAGCGCCGCGCAGAACGGCGCCATCTTCGGCTCCGCCGTCGGTGCGGTGACTTCGTTGGCAGGGCTGGTGGGTCAGGTCATGACGTTGCACCGCGCGCGTATGGGCAGAAGGAACGCCACGCCCGGCACCGCCGCATACAACGTGCACAACCGGGAGCTGAAGGCCGGCGCGGCCGGCACGGCCGAGCAGGGGTCGAGCTTCGTCAACATGTCCACCAACCTGGCCGCCGCCGTGATGAACATCGAGGGCGCGGCCCAGGAGGCCGTCGGTGCCGTGACCACCGCCTCTTCCGGGGCCGGGGGGGTCGGCAGCTTGATCCAGAGCGTCCGCTACATCAGGAAGGCGGACAAGGCACGGCAGCGTGTAAGTGCCTTGCGGCAGCTCATGGCTGACGAGAAGAAGCCCGAGGACGCTCTGGACGCTGCGAACGAGGAAGTGCAAGCCCTGGAGCAGGCTGTGAGCGATGGCGAGGCCGACCTCGCAGATGTGAAGCGTTCCTACTGGAGTGAAATAGAGACAGCGGGACAGCCGCAGATCCAAGGCCAGAAGGACTGGTACTCCCGCGTCCTGGACAAAGTGCAGCAGGAATCCGAAATCGAGGAGGAACTTCAGCGGGATCGGGCGGAACTGGCGGCCGCGAAAGAACGGCGACAGGAACGCGAGGTTGCTTCCGCCAAGATGCACCAAGCCCTGGTGGAACAGACGGAGAAGGTCCAGCGCTATAAGGAGAGCGGGTCCGGGGAAGCGTCCTTGCTTGAAATTCAGGAATACGCTGCCGGAAAGAACCGTCGCGGCGTGACCGTGAAAGCGATCGGCGCTGTCGCCGGCCTCCTGGGTGTCGGCGGTTCCGTCGCCGCGATGGTCGCCGGGATCGCACTCGCCGCCGGTGCCACCGTGGGGGCCGGTGCGCTGGTCGCGACCCCCGTCGGCTGGGCACTCGCCGGGGCGGCCGCCACAGTGGCCCTGGGTGTCGCCGGCTGGAAGACCTGGCGGTTCTTCCAGCATCGTTGGCAGCGGAGCGCGGCACCGAGCGGCGCGGACGGCGCCATCCCCACCACTGGTCAGCGGCTGCGCAGGACGCTGGCATTCTGGAAGGCTTCCGGCCCCAACGAGCGGGAGCAGTACGCCGCCGCGCTCTACGACATGGCGCGTGACGAAGCGATGGCCGAGCGGTCCGAGGAGGCACGCAAGACCCTCGCCGCTCTCGGCCTGAACTGGAGTGAGATGCGCGATGACCCAGCAGCGGGCAAGGAACTCATCGCCCGCAAGTTCAAGTCCGTCGCGTAGTGGCGTGACGGGATCCGGTGAAGGTCCGGCGGGCGCCGCACCAGATCCTCCCCACCAAGGGCATCGCCCACCAGACGGTCGCCCAGCTGCGCGGTGCC
>NZ_JBEXCS010000134.1:0-18855 GCF_040605395.1 Streptomyces sp. NPDC005648
TCCATGAGACCGCCCCCGCACGATCGAAGTCCCGCTACACTCCCGCCACCCGGCGAAAAGACCAGGTCAGACAGCGAAATCCTGCTGGAGTACTAGCCTACTCCCAGGACTTCGTGATTTGAGGGCCCCCCTCGCTGCTGGGTACATCTGGTTGATCGTCGCCTATTTCTCCCTAAGCTCCCGGATTCCCACAGATCTCAATAAGCTCACTGGCCTCCCCCGTGACGTGCACCGCCTCGCTGTCTCGGCTGGCCCAGTGGCTACTGCGGCCGCGGTCACCTTCACCGCCTATATAGTCGGGATCCTTTCGGTTCAACTTGAATCCTCGGCGCGAGCCTTGATCGTGCGCGGCACAGATAAATTTCCGAGATGGCGATCATCAGTAATATTCCCCGGAAAGGAGCTAAGAATATCGCTGACAGGTGTGGCCATTTATTGGGTACAACGCCTACTGAGTGACCCGGAGGTTAAAAGGAGGCTGAGCAGGGGGTTGACGGGCAGGGCATCTTACGAAGGGTTGCGGGGGGATATTCTCGCTTGGCTGAGTCGAGTCTCCACTGTTCCCTACGTGGGCCTTGTCGAGGATAGCGTGCGCCCATCCTACCCAGACCACTTCCAGCGAAGTCGCATCCACTTGAATGAGCAATGGTGGTATTGGGCATGCGAGCGCTCTTCGACTGAACTGGATTCCCTCAGGAGGGATCTGCTCGCTGAAATGACTAGAGTGCCAGGGGCGTTGATAGGCGCAGAGCAGGTGATCTGGTCGGAATGGGATAAACGGCGAGCTGAGGCGGATTTCAGATCCGGTACCTCAATTCCGATTCTTTTCCTTACAGTGGTGTTGGCGATGGATTTCAGTATGTGGTGGTGGGCCCTACTGGTGGTATCGGTAGCCTTAATGGTGGCGGCCGCAAGACTCCGCTCCGGCGCCACTGCCCTCCTGGCCGATGTCGTCGCATCCGGAAGAATTCCGTCCAGCGAGCTAGACCGGCGGGGAATTGATGACTTCATAGAGCTCATATATCCGATATGGGTAAAGTGGTTAATAACAGAAGGCTCGGAGCCTCATGAAGGAATGGAAACTGAAGAGTACCTCCGTAGGCGACGCCGAGAATTGACGGATCCTGATCCCGTCTGACTTGGGACGCCATGGCGATTCTATGGAAATAGGCATCTCTTGCCGAATGGACGCAGTTGCACATTTCAGTCGGTCGAATCGACTCATAGCACATTTGTGCAACTAACATGACCGGGCAAAATACCGGCCTGGATATTCGGCCCGGCAGATCGTCTCCTCAAGGAGTAGATGGAGCCACCTGAGAGCTCTGTGAGCCAGCAATAATTCTGTCAACATAGAGGCTCAACTGCCCGTGGAGCACTCGAGTAAGGACCTCGACGAATCGGAGATTGTAGCTGAGCTCAGGTCTTGATATATGCATCGCTTGCGCCGTATGCGCCACCTGATGCCTAGAATCCAGGATGCTGTCAAGTTTCTGACTTTCAAACCCAGAGACCTCCGCGCGCCCCCAATGCGTAGTGAATTCAGGGTTGCATTTCTGAAAAACATCAGAGATGCCAACCGCCTTAAACATGCGCTTAACGCAGGCGGAGTCAGGGTTACTGTTTGTCGCAGCCAGAGCCTTCGGATCGAAACTATCCCGAGCCAAAAGCTTTGCAGCCGTCAGAACATTTCCCAGCCGGAGCTCACGCTCCATCCCCTTATTGGAGAAGTCACCTTTTAGGGCAAGTTCGAGAGAAGCGAATGAGGCCTCGACTTGCAACTTCTTAGGAAGGGAGCTTGCCGGGATCTTCGCAGTGCGGACGCGATCCAGCTCTTCCTCGAAAAGATCCCTAAGGAACTTCTCAAAGGATGCCATGGTGAGCACTGTGCAAGCGCCTCGAAGCGCAGATACTTTGGGCAGATCCAGATTGTCGGGCGGGTCCGGATAAACGGACTCGAGAGAAATCAGAGCTTGAACAGCCTTCGCCCCAGCGTCGAACGTTACCAGCGCCCCCATCGCGACATCAACCAACCTTTTCGCTGATCATGTTCCGCATCATAGTGATTCGATCACGGAAATAGCTAGGGGTGTTGGTCGCGGCGTCCACCGCACGACGGAAGTTCGAGTTCGAGAAAAGTGATTGGACACCCTCGATAATTTCAGGGCTATGCTCACGCAAGCTCTCCTCGGTGAACTGGCCAACTGCAAAGATTTCAGCATCGTACAGTGAGGCAAGTACTTGCCGACGCCAAGATTGCTTCTCTGGGGACCAGCGCTGAAATGCGTTCTCTCCAAAAGCCGCCCTTGCTTTTCTCACCGCAGTCCGGAAAGAGGAGCGAGCCTCCTCGACGTCATCTCTAGTCATGTTATGATGCTCGGCCATGAAATTATCGAGCTTGCGCCCCATACCGCCAGCGAACGTGTCCCAGTTGTTGCGGAAGGTGAGGTAGCGCAAAACAAACTCGGCATCGCGCATCTCGCTATAAATGGCAGAGCGATTCTTGTCTCGAATCCCCAAGAGCTTATGAAATTCACTCGTTAGCGACTCCTCCAAGATCATGTCATTCAACTTACCCGGCCAGGCGCTGTTTCGGATCTCTTGAGGATTGAGTCGAATTCCACCTGTGTTCAGCCGCTGAAAAACTTGATACTTAATGTCCGGGTCGGATTGACGGAGAATGATTACTGCACGCAAATTGGCGCGCGTCTCCAAAATGGTCTGCAGCGTCGTAGGCAGTTCGTCAAATCTTAGCCCATTAGCTTCCCCGAATACCTGCAGTCCAGTAAGCGCAAAACGCCCGAAAAGGAAATCACTGATCGCGGTCAGGCGCTGCTTTCCGTCAATAACCGAATAGTGGCCGTAGGCGTCTTCGTTCAAGAAGATATTTGGGATCGGCACGTTCATGAGGAAGGACTCGATCAGTTGAGATTTTCGATCATCCTTCCATCGGTTTCGTCGCTGATAGTTAGGGGAGAGGTCGATCTGCTTGTTCTTTACCAAGTCAGTGAGGGAGCGCAGGTTGTAGTCAAGAACACTTGTGAGTAGGTCTCGCTGCTTCGACTCCCAAAAGCCAACGGGATCTTCTTCGTACTCGGTATCGAGCTGTTCTTCGGTTTCCTCGATATCCCGCTTGTCGCTGGCATCGAACTCGATCTGCTCCACCATTTCCCCTATATCCCAACGTCTCACTAAAAGTGATCAACATGATAGAGCATGAGGTCCCATAGTGCAGTGGAAGTACCGCATCTTTCCAGGGCGACAACCTGCGCATCCTGATTGCTTGGCTGGGGCTGGAACGGCATTCAGGGAGACGCGCGGCTGATCGGTTGACGTAGCTACGCATGGCTGGCCGCGATGGGCTGGTCCCGTCGTATGCTCCAGCCGCCAGCCTTGAGGGGCCAAGCCCCGGATCTGCCGACGGTGCGGCTGGCGCGCCTTGCCGTGGTCGAAGGCGTGGGCGTGCCCGCCATCGTGACTGACTGTCGTCGGCTGAGGTTCAGGCGACCCATATCGAAACGTGTCCCGGCAGCTACTGTGGGTAGGTCACCGTGGGATGAGGCCCAACACTGGAAAGTCCGTTCGCCACAGGTCAAGCCGTCAGTGACCGCTAAAGGACCCAGGTTTCCCAAGCCGATGTATAGAGACGGTCGCAGTTCGCTACGAGCCGCGACGGGCCGTCCGAGGGCGGCCCACGACCACCAACAACGACCAACGATGGCCCCAACCGTGCAGCTCGTCGGCGAGGTAGAGGGTGCCCCCGTACCCCACCCACGAACCCGATCAATACCAGCGCTACTGACTGCACAGGGCGGGCAGGGCCACCAAGCGGAGGGCACAACGAGGGCACAACACCCTCGCGCGGCTTCAACGGCAACCAACGCCAGCAAACGTCAATTTGCCTGGTCAGCGACGCAGCGCACCTTCGGTGCGCGCCGGGGGCGTGGTAAATCCTGTGGTGCGCGCCGAAGGTGCTTCTGTCTGCCCTGACGGGGGCTGATGTCGGTCCGGGACGCTGGTGAGGTTCGTTCCGGCCGAAACCGATAGCTCTGTGATGCCGGTGAGCTCGCAGGTCAGCGTGGTACTGGGGGCCGTCCACGGGAACCGTGGAGTGTTGCTCTGAGCACGTGCGTCAGAATTCCTGATTCACCTTGGCCCTCCCGGAACGGCGTACTGCTCGGACGCCTGGCAAGGGAGGGATCGGGACGTGGACGTGCTGCACGAACGCTGCGCCGGTGTGGACATCAGCAAGAAGGACGCCAAGGCGTGCGTCCGCACCCCAAGCGCCAAGCGGCGGGGGTCTTTCACCACCGAGACCACCACCTGGGGATCGACGACGAACGCGGTGCTCGCCCTGCGCGAACACCTGCTCGCCGCCCAGGTCACCCTGGTCGTGATCGAAGCGACCTCGGACTACTGGAAACCCTTCTACTACCTGCTGGCCGACGAGTTGAACGTGATCCTGGTCAACGCGCGGCAGGTCAAGAACCTGCCCGGCCGCAAGACCGAAGCTCGGACGCGGCCTGGCTGGCCCAGCTCGGCGCGCACGGCCTGGTCCGCCCCTCGTTCGTGCCGCCCCAGCCAGTGCGCGAGCTACGGGACCTGACCCGCGCCCGCACCCAGATGACCCGCGAACGCGGCCACATCGTCCAGCGCCTGGAGAAACTCCTCGAAGACACCGGGATCAAACTCTCCGCGGTCGCCTCCGACATCATGGGCGTCTCCGGCCGGGCCATGCTGGAGGCGCTGACCGGTGGGGAACGCGACCCGCGGACCCTCGCAGAGCTGGCCAGGCGCAAACTCCGCAACAAGATCCCCGAGCTCACCGAGGCACTGACCGGACGCTTCCGCGCCCACCACGCGTTCCTGACCCGGCTGCATCTGGACCACTACGACCAGCTCACCAGCGCGATCCAGCAGTTGGACGAACGGATCGAGGAAGCGATGACCCCCTTTCGCCCCGCACTCGACCTCCTCGACACCATCCCCGGAATCAACCGGGCCGTCGGCGAGGTGATCATCGCGGAGACCGGCGGCGACATGAGCCGATTCGCCACTGCCAGGCACCTCGCGTCCTGGGCCGGAGTCTGCCCCGGCCACCACGAGTCCGCCGGCCGCACCAAGAGCGCCAAGGTCCGCCCCGGCAACCCGTATCTCAAAGGCGCCCTCGGACTGGCCGCCTTCGGCGCGGTGCGAACCAAAGACACCTACCTGCAGGCCCGTTACAAGCGGCTCACCGCCCGTCGCGGCCCGCTCAGAGCCCTGGTCGCCGTCGAACACTCGATCATCACCGCGATCTGGCACATGCTCACCGACAGCGTCGCCTACCACGAACTCGGCGGCACCTACTTCACCCAGCGCGACCCCGAACGCGCCACCCGCCGCGCGATCAACGCGCTCAACCAGCTCGGCTACACCGTCACCCTCAACCCGCTGGAAGGCGCGGCCTGACCGGCCAGAGCCAGGACACCGGCGACCACCACGGCCACCGGGCACTCAGACCTGCCCACACCCACCCTGACCTGGTGCTATTTACGCGTCAGAGACTTGGCTTGACAGTCTCCCCAGACCATGCCCGAAGGGACGGCACCTCCGCACAAGGTGCCGTCCCTTCTCTTTCGTGGTCCGGAGCCGCCGCCCATCGGTGTTGAGGGTCGGGGACGGGCGGCGGCTCCGGGGTCCGGGATCGGTCAGCGGTGGTCGCTGCCCGCGGACTGGATGGCCGCGCGTCCCGCCTCCAGACGGGCCACGGGGATCCGGAACGGCGAGCAGGAGACGTAGTCCAGACCCACCTCGTGGAAGAAGTGGACCGACTCGGGGTCACCGCCGTGTTCGCCGCAGACGCCGAGCTTCAGGTCGGGGCGGGTCTCACGGCCGGCCTTCGCCGCCGCCCGGACGAGCGAGCCGACGCCGTCGCGGTCGATCGTCTCGAAGGGCGACACTCCGAAGATGCCCTTCTCCAGGTAGGCCGTGAAGAACGAGGCCTCCACGTCGTCCCGGGAGAAGCCCCACACCGTCTGGGTCAGGTCGTTGGTGCCGAAGGAGAAGAACTCCGCGGCCTCCGCGATCTGGCCGGCGGTCAGCGCGGCGCGCGGCAGCTCGATCATGGTGCCGATCGCCAGCTTCAGCCGGGTGCCGGTGGCGGCCTCGACCTCCGCGATGACCTGGTCGGCCTCCTCGCGGACGATCTCCAGCTCCTGCACCGTGCCGACGAGCGGGATCATGATCTCGGCGCGCGGGTCGCCCTTGGCGTTCTTGCGCTCGGCCGCGGCCTCGGCGATCGCCCGTACCTGCATGGTGAACAGGCCCGGGATGACCAGCCCCAGGCGCACACCGCGCAGACCCAGCATCGGGTTCTGCTCGTGCAGCCGGTGGACGGCCTGCAGCAGCCGCAGCTCGTTCTCGTGCGGGTCCTTGCGGGACTCCGCGAGCGCCACCCGCACCGACAGCTCGGTGATGTCGGGCAGGAACTCGTGCAGCGGCGGGTCGAGGAGGCGGACGGTGACGGGCAGCCCGTCCATCGCCTTGAACAGCTCCACGAAGTCCTGCTTCTGCAGCGGGAGCAGCTCCTTCAGGGACTCCTCGCGCTCGGCGTCCGTGTCGGCCAGGATGAGGCGTTCCACCAGCTCGCGGCGGTCTCCGAGGAACATGTGCTCGGTACGGCACAGACCGATGCCCTGGGCGCCGAAGCGGCGGGCGCGCAGCGCGTCCTCGGCGTTGTCGGCGTTGGCGCGCACCCGCAGCCGGCGCATCCGGTCGGCGTACCCGATGATCCGGTGCACGGCCTCGACCAGCTCGTCGGCGTCGTCGGCGCCGGCGTGCATCCGGCCCTCGAAGTACTCCACGACCGGGGAGGGGACCACCGGGACCTCGCCCAGGTAGACCTTGCCGCTGGAGCCGTCGATGGAGATGACGTCGCCCTCCTCGACGACGTGCCCGCCCGGCACCGTCATCCGGCGCCGCTTGGTGTCGACCTCCAGCTCCTCGGCGCCGCACACACAGGTCTTGCCCATGCCACGCGCCACGACGGCCGCGTGGGAGGTCTTGCCGCCGCGCGAGGTCAGGATGCCCTCGGCCGCGATCATGCCGTCCAGGTCGTCGGGGTTGGTCTCCCGGCGGACGAGGATGACCTTCTCGCCGGACCGCGACCACTTCACGGCGGTGTACGAGTCGAAGACGGCCTTGCCCACGGCCGCGCCCGGCGAGGCGGCGATACCGCGCCCGACCTGCTCGACCTTCGCGTGCTCGTCGAAGCGCGGGAACATCAGCTGGGCGAGCTGCGCACCGGTGACCCGCTGGAGGGCCTCGGCCTCGTCGATGAGCCCCTGGTCCACCAGCTGGGTGGCGATCCGGAAGGCCGCGCCGGCCGTCCGCTTGCCGACACGGGTCTGCAGCATCCACAGCTGCCCGCGCTCGATGGTGAACTCGATGTCGCAGAGATCCTTGTAGTGGTTCTCCAGGGTCTCCATGATCTGCATCAGCTGGTCGTACGACTTCTTGTCGATCTGCTCCAGCTCCGCGAGCGGCACGGTGTTGCGGATACCGGCGACGACGTCCTCGCCCTGCGCGTTCTGCAGGTAGTCGCCGTAGACGCCCTGGTGTCCGGAGGCGGGGTCGCGGGTGAAGGCGACGCCGGTGCCGGAGTCGGGGCCGAGGTTGCCGAAGACCATCGAGCAGACGTTCACGGCCGTACCGAGGTCGTGCGGGATGCGCTCCTGACGGCGGTACAGCTTCGCCCGGTCGCCGTTCCAGGAGTCGAAGACCGCCTTGATGGCGAGGTCCATCTGCTCCCGCGGGTCCTGCGGGAAGTCCCGCCCGGCCTCCTTCTTGACGATCTTCTTGAAGGCGGTGACCAGTTTCTTCAGGTCGGCGGCGTCCAGTTCGGTGTCGACGGTGACCTTCTTGGTCTCCTTGGCGTGGTCGAGGGCGTCCTCGAAGAGCTCGCCGTCGACACCGAGGACCGTCTTGCCGAACATCTGGATGAGACGGCGGTACGAGTCCCACGCGAACCGCTCGTCGCCGGCCTGGTCGGCGAGACCCTTCACCGACTTGTCGGAGAGCCCGATGTTCAGGACCGTGTCCATCATGCCCGGCATGGAGAACTTGGCACCGGAACGGACGGACACCAGAAGGGGGTTGTCGGCCTGGCCGAGCTTCTTCCCCATCCGCTGCTCCAGCGCGTCGAGGTGCGCACTCACCTCGTCACGCAGTGCCGCCGGCTCCTCGCCGCTGTCGAGGTAGACCTTGCAGGCTTCCGTCGTGATCGTGAAGCCAGGGGGAACGGGGAGTCCCAGGTTGGTCATCTCGGCGAGATTGGCGCCCTTGCCACCGAGGAGGTCCTTGAGGTCCTTGTTTCCCTCGGTGAAGTCGTAAACGAGCTTCGCTCCATGGGGTTCTTTGTTTTCCGACACGGGTCTCGACTCCCTCGAGGACGCGGTGGCTGCCCTGACGGCGAGGAACATACCCAGATCGAAGGCGTCTGGGTACGTCCACTCATGCGACATGCGCTCGTAACCAGTCGTCCGCCAGAGGATCGAAAGTCAAAGCTCGGCAAGCAACCAACCGCTTATGTTTTCATTTCTTGAAGACACCCCTGCCCACAGGTGCGGTTTCTCGCTCAAATGAGCGTTGCATGGCGACATCTGTTTTCGATCGATGAACGATCAAGGGGTGGCACCGAGTGCCACCCCTTTCAGAAGTGCAGCCGCTCAAGATCCGCTCATCTGAGCGCAACCCTTATCAAGGGTGGCGAGAATCACGCTGCCACAGAGGACCGGATTTCACCATGCGGACGGGCGCCGAGACGGTGCCGCGAACCGAAACACGGGCGTCACACGCCCATCGCCAGCAGCCGTTCCTCCACCCGCTCCGGCGCGTACAGGTACTCCACGACCAGCGCCCCGGCTCCCACCAGCCCCGCCCGCTCCCCGAGCCGCGAGGTGACCACGTCCAGATGAGCGGTGGAGCGGGGCAGGGCCCGCTGGTACAGCAGCTCACGCACCCCCGTGAGGAAGGGAGTTCCGGCCAGATCCCCCGCGATCATCAGCACACCCGGGTTGAGCAGGGTCACGACGGTGGCCAGCACGTCCCCCACCAGCCGCCCGGCCTCCCGCGCGAGCCCGACGGCCTCCGGATGGCCGGCCGCCAGCAGATCCCGCACATCCGACCCGGACGCCGCGGGCACACCCGCCTCCACCAGCCGCCGCGCCACGGCACCACCGCTCGCGACGGCCGCGAGACACCCGTAGGACCCGCACCGGCACAGGGCCTCGGCACCCACCCGGATGTGGCCGATGTCGCCGGCGCCCCCGTCGATCCCGCGGAAGATCGCCCCGTCGACCACGACCCCCGCACCGATACCGGTCGAGACCTTCACCAGCACGAACGCCGAGCAGTCGGCATACCCGGTCCGCTGCTCGCCGTACGCCATCAGGTTCGCGTCGTTGTCGACGAGCACCGGCACGGGCGCACCGCCCGCGCGCTCGACGAAGGCCCGTCGGAGGCGGCCTCTTATGTCATATCCGTCCCAGCCCGGCATGATCGGCGGCTGCACGACCCGCCCGGTCTCCCTGTCGACGGGCCCCGGCACGGCGAGCCCGATCCCGCACACGCTCCCGGCCGCCCGCCCGGTCTTCTCCAGCAATTCGGCGAACCAGCCGCCGAGTTCCCCCAGTACGGCATCGGGCCCGTCCTCGATGAGGAGCGTCCCGGAGCGCTCGGCGAGCAGTTCGCCGGTCAGGGTGAGGACAGCGGCGCGCGCATGCCGGGTGTCGAGGTCGGCGGCCAGTACGACGGCGTGCTCGTCGTCGAACTCCAGGGTGATCGAGGGCCGGCCGCCCAGCGGTGAGTCGACCGGACCACCCGCTCCTTCCCGCAACCACCCCGCACGGAAGAGACGGTCGAGGCGCTGGCCGACGGTGGCGCGGGACAGACCGGTGACCTGCTGAAGGGCTCCGCGCGTGGTCGCGCGTCCACTTCGTACCAATTCGAGCAGATCGCCGGCGCTCGCCTGGCCGCGTCCCGTCATGCGCACCCCCTTGTGCTTCTCAAGCCTGCATTACATATTGAGTTTTGCGTGTTAAATAGACGTAACTCTACGATGGCCCCGACCGAACCGGTCGACCGCACCTCTTTCGGGGAGCCCCGAGTGGATCGCACCGCCCAGCTGACCAGCCGTGCCGACGAGCACCCCATTGCATACGATCCGCCACCCGCGCCGGATTCGCTGCACGTCAGGGCCGTGCGCGTGCTGGAGGACAACTGGACGGGCTCCTCGACGGTCCCCTCGCGCAGCCTGTACCCGCACCAGTGGTCCTGGGACTCGGCGTTCATCGCGATCGGCCTGCGCCATCTGTCGCCGTTACGGGCCCAGACGGAGCTGGAGACCCTGCTGGCCGCCCAGTGGGACGACGGGCGCGTGCCGCACATCGTCTTCAACCCCTCCGTGCCCCTCGACGCCTACTTCCCGAGCCCCGACTTCTGGCGCTCCTCGACCGCGGGGCGCGCTGCGGGCGCCCCGCGCACCGTACAGACCTCGGGCATCGTGCAGCCACCGGTGCACGCGCTCGCGGCCTGGCTGGTGCACTGCGCCGACCCGGGGCTCTCCCGCGCGCGTGGCTTCCTCTCCCGGGTGTACCCCCGCCTGGCGTCCTGGCACCGCTATCTCCTGCACCGCCGTGACCTGGGCGGAGGCGGCCTCGCCTCGGTCGTCCACCCGTGGGAGCAGGGCATGGACAACAGCCCCTGCTGGGACGCCCCGCTCAGCCGCGTCACCCCCGCCCCCGCCCGCTCCTTCCGCCGGGCCGACCTGGACCACGGAGCGGCCGAGGACAGGCCCACGGACCTGGACTACGGGCGTTACGTACGGCTGGCGGCGGACTACCGCGACGGCGGTTACGCGGACGGCCGGTCCGAGTTCGCGGTCGAGGACCCGGCCTTCAACGCCCTCCTCATCGCCTCCGAACACGCCCTGGCCCGGATCGCCCACGAGCTGGGAGCGACGGGAACGGCCCGCCACGCCCGTGCGGAACGCCTCACGACAGCCCTGGTGGAGCGACTGTGGGACCCGAGGACCGGCCTGTTCCTGTGCCGGGACCTCCGGGCCGAGTCCGGCCCAGCGCCGAGCGAGAGCACCGCTCACCCGGGAGAGCACCGCTCTTCCGGCGACGCCCGCACCGAGAGCACCGCTCTCGCCAGAGAGCACCGCTCCCCTGCCGCCCCCGAAGCCCACGCCGACGCCCACGCAGGGAGCACCGCTCACTCCGCAGAGCACCGCTCTCCCGCCGGCGCCCTCATCCCCGAGCTGAGCGTCTCCGGCCTGATCCCGCTCCTGCTGCCCACCCTCCCCCGCGAGGTCGTCTCAGCCCTCCTGCGCACCGCCCGCGGCCCCCACTTCGGCCTCGGCGACACCACCCGCCTCCCTCCCAGCTACGACCTCCGGGGCGAGGCCTTCGACCCGCACCGCTACTGGCGCGGCCCGGCCTGGTTCAACACCGGCTGGCTCGTGGAGAGCGGTCTGCGCACACACGGCGAACACCAGGCGGCGAACACCCTGCGCGAGTCGATCCTCGAAGCCGCCGACACCTCCGGCTTCGCGGAGTACGTCGACCCGTACACCCAGGAGCCCTGCGGAGCACTCGGCTTCAGCTGGACGGCCGCGCTCGCGCTGGATCTGCTCCATTCGCGCCCTACAGACCACGTGTCCTGCACCGGCATCGACACGTTCGACGAGATGAGCAACGAGGAATTCAGGGGAGGGAACCGGGGATGAGCGACCGGCATCATCTGCTCGTGCACGGCGGGACGTTCGCGGCCGTGGGCGACGGCGGGGACATCAGCGGTGTCAGCGGAGCCCGGGGGACCGGCTCCCCGGACGGGTTATTCGTACGCGACGCCCGGCACCTGAGCCGCTGGCAGCTGACGGTGGACGGCGCGGTACCGGAGCCCCTCGCCCCGGTCGCCGACGGAGACACGGCACGCTGTGTCCTCGTCCCGCGCGGCGGCCGCCAGGAGCCCCCCGCCTGCACGATCTTCCGCGAACAGGCGGTCGGGGACGGCGCGTTCATAGAGTCACTGCGCGTCACCAGCAACCGCCCGGCCCCGACCACCGTCCGCCTGGCGGTCACCGCGGACGCCGACTTCACCGACCAGTTCGAACTCCGCTCGGACCACCGCACCTACACCAAGATCGGCGCGACCCGCTCCCGCCAGGTCCTGGACGACGGAGTGGAGTTCACCTACAGCCGCGGCGAATGGCGCTCCTGTACGACGGTCACGGCGGACCCGGCCCCCGACGGCGTCGAGGAGACCGGCACCGGCGCCCGGCGCCTCGTATGGACCCTTGACCTGGAGCCGCACGGCACGGCGGAGCTGACGCTGCGTGTGATGGCCCGCCCGCACGGAGACAGACGAGCACTGCGGGTACCCGCTTCCCCGGCCTCGGTCAACGAACAACTCCTCGCCCTGGAGGGTGAGTTCGTGGAGGGAGTCTCCTTCCCGACGGGCTGGCCCGAACTGGCCGCGTCCTGCGCCCGGGGCCTCGCGGACCTGGCGTCCCTCCAGGTGCCCGCGACAGGCCCGGACGGCGAGGAACTGCGCGTCCCCGCGGCGGGAGCCCCCTGGTTCCTCACCCTGCTGGGCCGTGACGCCCTCCTCACCTCCCTCTTCACCCTCCCCTACCGTCCACAGCTGGCCGCGGCCACCCTCCCCGCCCTCGCCGCCACCCAGGCGACCGAGACCGGCGTGGACTCGGTCGCCCAGCCCGGCAAGATCGTGCACGAGGTCCGCCACGGCGAACTGGCGCACTTCAAGCAGGTCCCGTACGGCCGCTACTACGGCTCGGTGGACGCGACACCCCTGTTCCTGGTCGTCCTCGGCGCATACGTCGAGCAGACCGGCGACGCCGCTCTCGCCCGCCGTCTGGAACCCCACGCACGCGCGGCCGTCGGCTGGATGCTCGACCACGGCGGTCTCACCTCCCGCGGCTATCTGGTCTACCGCGCCGACCAGGGCGGCCTCGCCAACCAGAACTGGAAGGACTCCCCCGGCGCGATCTGCCACGCGGACGGCACCCGCGCCACGGGCCCCGTGACGGCGGCGGGCGCCCAGGGCTACGCCTACGACGCCCTCCGCCGCACGGCATGGGTGGCTCGCACCGTCTGGGAGGACGAGACATACGCCGCGCTCCTCGAACAGGCGGCCGCCGACCTCCGTGACCGCTTCCAGCGGGACTTCTGGATGCGGGACAGGTCCTTCCCCGCGCTCGCCCTCGACGGGGACGGCCGCCAGGTGAACGCGCTGGCGTCCGACGCCGGCCATCTCCTCTGGTCGGGCCTGCTCGACAAGGAGTACGGCGAGGTGGTGGGCCGACGCCTGCTGGAACCGGACTTCTTCTCCGGCTGGGGCGTCCGCACACTGGCGGCGGGCCAGGCCGCGTATCACCCGCTGTCGTACCACCGGGGCTCGGTCTGGCCCCATGACAACGCGCTGATCACCTTGGGCCTGGCGCGCTACGGCCTGCACGACGAGGCCCGGACGGTCGCCCACGCGCTGGTGGACGCGGCGACGGCCACCGGCCACCGGCTGCCGGAGGTGATCGCCGGGTACGGGCGCGACACCCATGCCGAGCCGGTGCCGTATCCGCATGCGTGCGTACGGGAGTCACGCTCCGCGGCGGCGCCTCTCGCACTGCTGACGGCGGTCGGAGGCGCCTGAGAACCCACGCTCAGGGCGTTGACGAGCCGTTTGCCGGGTGTTTGCCCGGTGATGTGAACAGGCCTCCCGGGCCCGCCGTACGTGATGTCGGCGGGCCCCATGCCTCCCCAGACGCACGGTTGCCCGCCATCTCCTCCCGCCACGGGCCTCGTACGCTACGGAAGGACCTTCGGGTGCCTGTCTTCACGCGCCTTCGTCAGCAGCCGGACACCACTGAGACCGCCACAGAGGGCACGTCCCCCGAGGTCGAGCCGGCGGCCAGGGTGACCCTGCGCACGCGGTTCGCCGACTGGCGGGCGGGACACCCGGCGGTGGTACGCGGCGTGCGCTGGACCGTCACGGTCCTCGCGGCGGTGCTCGTCCTCGGCGCCCTCCTGCTGCCGAACAAGGAGAGCGCGCTGCACCTGCGGACGTTCGCGCGGATACCCGTGGAGGCCCTCCTGGGGGCGGCCGTCGCCCTCACACTGCCCCGCAGGCCACGGCTGGCGGTGGCGGCCGTGTCCGGCGCGGCACTCGGCGCGCTCACGATCCTGAACCTCCTGGACATGGGTTTCTGGGAGTACCTGGGCCGGCACTTCAACCCGGTGCTGGACTGGGAGCTGCTGCCGGACGCGCAGTCGTACGTGAAGGACTCGATGGGCGCGACCGTGGCCACGGCGGCGACGATCGGAGCCGTCGTCCTGGTCGTCCTCCTGCTCGCCGTGATGGCGCTGGCGATGGTCCGCCTCAGCAACCTGCTCGCCGGCAACAAACAGATCGCCACCCGGGGCACCCTGGCCGCGGCGGTCGTCTGGGTCCTGTGCTCGGCCCTCAGCCTGCAGATGGCCGGCGTGCCACTGGCGTCCGACCGCGCGGCCGGGGCCGTCGTACTGCAGGCGAAGGGCGTGCGGCAGACCCTCAAGGACGAGGCGGACTTCCAGAAGATCGCCAAGGTGGACAAGTTCGGCAACACGCCACCCAGCCAGCTGGTCCCGGACCTCCGCGGCAAGGACATGATCTTCACCTTCATCGAGAGCTACGGCCGCAGCGCGATCGAGGACCCGGTGGAGGCCCCCGGCGTCGACGCGACGCTCGACGCCCGCACCGAGGCCCTGGCGAAGGCGGGCTTCCACGCCAAGAGCGGCTGGCTCACCTCCGCGACCTACGGCGGCAGCAGCTGGCTGGGCCACTCCACCACCATGTCGGGCCTGTGGATCGACAACCAGCAGCGCTACCGCACCGTCATGGCGAGCGACCACCTCAGCCTCACCGGGGCCTTCGCGAAGTCGGGCGCCTGGGACACCGTGGGCATCATGCCGGGCGTCCAGAAGGCGTGGCCGGAGTCGAAGTTCTACGGCCTCTCCTCCTACCGCAACGCCTTCCAGATGGGCTACAAGGGCCCGAAGTTCAGCTGGTCCACCATGCCGGACCAGTACGCCCTGCAACAGTTCCAGACCCTCGAGCACAGCAAGAAGCGCAGCAAGCCGCTGATGTCCCTGGTCATCCTGACCTCCAGCCACCAGCCCTGGGCGCCGATCCCGAAGATGGTCCCCTGGAACGACCTGGGCGACGGCTCGATCTTCAAGTCCATCCACGACGCCGGCAAGAAGCCGGCGGACATCATCACCAGCTCCCCCAAGTCCCAGGCCGAGTACGGCAAGTCCGTCCAGTACTCCGTGACAGCCCTCACCGAGTGGCTGGAGCGCTACGGCAACGACAACACCGTCCTGGTCTTCCTCGGCGACCACCAGCCCATCGCCCGGGTGAGCGGCAACCACGCCAGCCGGGACGTCCCGATCTCCATCGTGGCCAAGGACCCGAAGGTCCTGGACAAGATCTCCGACTGGGGCTGGACCGACGGCCTGCGCCCCGCACACAACGCCCCGGTCTGGAAGATGAGCGCCTTCCGCGACAAGTTCCTGACGGCCTACGGCTCCACCCCCCACCCGAAGAAGGACTGACCCCTACCGGGTCGCCGAGAAGGTCGCATCGCGGGTGCGGCGCCGTGGGGGCTGGTCGCGCCCCGCGGCGAAGCCGCAGATCGACACAGCCCCGCGCCCCTGAAAGGCGTGCCGGCGCCCGGCGTTGACATGGGCCGTCGGTCCTGCGCCCCTGAAAGGCAGGGCGGGCAGGCGCCCTCGGACAGAAGGCCAGGCGGGCCTTGGGCGTCGTGTAGGCGCGTACGGCGGTAAGGGGACGGGACGGGGGGTGTCCGCCCGCAGCGGCGGGCGTCCGGCACCGGTGCCGTCTCCAGCAGGCAGTGGCGCCCGACCGAGGACGGACACCCCCCGTCCCGGCCCCGACCCACCACACACCGTTGGCGCTACGCCCGCCCCCACCCCACCCGCACCGGCGCCGCAGGCATCGAGACCTCAGCCCCCCGACGTGTCCAGCTCAGCCTCTTCCCCGACCCCCGAGCAGTCGTACGGATCCTTCAGCCAACCATCCGGCAGCACAACCCGGTTGTTCCCCGACGTACGCCCCCGCGGCCCGTCCGCCGCACCCACCGGCCAAGCCTGGTCCAGATCCAACTCGTCCAGCCCGTCCCGCAGTTCCGCCAGCGAAGACGTGATCGCGAGCCGCTTGCGCATCTCGGAACCGACCGCGAAGCCCTTGAGATACCAGGCGACATGCTTGCGGAAGTCGATGACACCCCGCGACTCGTCGCCGATCCACTCACCGAGCAGCGTCGCATGCCGCACCATGACGTCCGCGACCTCCCGCAGCGACGGCCGCGCGAACGCCGTACGCCCTTCGAAGGCCGCCACCAGGTCGGCGAACAACCACGGCCGCCCCAGACACCCCCGCCCCACGACAACCCCGTCGCACCCGGTCTCCCGCACCATCCGCAGCGCGTCCTCCGCCGACCAGATGTCCCCGTTGCCCAGCACCGGAATCTCCGGCACATGCTCCTTGAGCCGCGCGATGGCGTCCCAGTCGGCCGTCCCGCCGTAGTGCTGAGCGGCCGTACGACCGTGCAACGCGATCGCCGTGACCCCCTCCTCCACCGCGATCCGCCCCGCGTCGAGAAACGTGATGTGGTCGTCGTCGATGCCCTTGCGCATCTTCATCGTGACGGGCAGATCCCCGGCCCCCGACACCGCCTCGCGCAGGATGGCCCGGAGCAGCGGGCGCTTGTAGGGGAGCGCGGAGCCGCCGCCCTTCCTGGTGACCTTCGGCACCGGGCACCCGAAGTTCAGGTCGATGTGGTCGGCCAGCCCCTCCTCCGCGATCATGCGGACGGCCTTGCCGACGGTCGCCGGATCGACGCCGTACAGCTGGATCGACCGAGGCCGCTCGGTCTCGTCGAACCGGATGAGGTGCATGGTCTTCTCGTTGCGCTCGACCAGCGCCCGAGTGGTGATCATCTCGCTGACGAACAGCCCCTTGCCCCCGCTGAACTCACGGCACAGGGTCCGAAAGGGCGCGTTGGTGATCCCGGCCATGGGAGCGAGCACGACGGGCGGCTCGACGCGATGGGGACCGATCTGCAGGGAGGACAAGGGCGTGGACATGGGCCCCATTGTCCCGCATCCCCAAAAGATCACCGCCCATTAGTTAGGCGCACTATTAGTTAGACGCACTATCGAAATCGGCGTACAGTGAAACCCATGCCCGAGCTCAGCCATCGCCGACGCCTCCTCGTTCTCGCGATCTGCTGCATGAGCCTGCTGATCGTGAGTCTCGACGTCACCGCCCTGAACGTCGCCCTGCCCGACATGCAGCGCGATCTGCACGCGACGACTTCCGGCCTGCAGTGGACGATCGACGCGTACACACTGGTGCTGGCCTCGCTGCTGATGCTGGCCGGTTCCACCGCCGACCGGATCGGCCGCAAGAAGGTCTTCCTCACCGGCCTGATCCTGTTCGGCGTCGGCTCACTGCTGTGCTCCCTGGCCCCGAACCTCGACTCCCTCATCGCCTTCCGCATGATCCAGGCGGTGGGCGGCTCGATGCTCAACCCGGTCGCGATGTCGATCATCACCAACACGTTCACGGACCCGAGGGAACGGGCGCGGGCGATAGGGGTGTGGGGCGGGGTGGTCGGCATCTCCATGGCGGCCGGCCCCTTGGCCGGCGGCCTGCTGGTCGAGTCCATCGGCTGGCGCTCGATCTTCTGGGTCAACCTGCCGGTGGCCCTCGCCGCCCTGCTGCTGACCCTGCGCTTCGTGCCGGAGTCGCGCGCCCCCAAGGCCCGCCGCCCCGACCCGGTCGGACAGATCCTGGTCATCGCGCTGTTCGGCTCACTGACGTACTCGATCATCGAGGCACCGTCCTCCGGCCCGACCACGATCCTGCCGTTCGCGGTGATCGCGGCGGTGGCGCTGGCCGCCCTTCTCCGGTACGAGCCCCGCCGCTCCGAACCCCTCATCGACCTGCGGTTTTTCCGGTCGGTGCCGTTCAGCGGGGCGACGGTGATCGCGATCGCGGCGTTCGCGTCGCTGGGCGGGTTCCTGTTCCTGTCGACGCTGTATCTGCAGAACGTGCGGGGGTACGACGCGCTGCACGCCGGTCTGTGGATGCTGCCGATGGCGGTGCCGATGTTCCTGTGCGCGCCGTTGTCCGGGCGGCTGGTCGGCAGCCGGGGGCCCCGTCTCTCGCTGCTGGTGGCAGGGGCGGCGATGACGGTGAGCGCGGTGCTGTTCGCCGCGTTCGACGCCGAGACGTCCAATGTGAGCCTGTTCCTCGGCTACGTCTTGTTCGGCGTCGGGTTCGGGTTCGTGAACGCGCCGATCACCAACACGGCGGTCTCCGGAATGCCCCGCGCCCAGGCGGGGGTCGCGGCGGCCGTCGCCTCCACGAGCCGTCAGCTCGGCTCGACCCTGGGCGTGGCCGTGGTCGGCGCGGCGCTGGCGTCGGGGCTCGGGGCGTCGTCGTACGAGAAGGCGTTCGTGTCCGCGTCCGTCCCCGGCTGGTGGGTTCTCGTGGGGTGCGGTGTCGCGGTGTTCGCCCTGGGGGCGCTGACGACCGGGCGATGGGCGCGGGAGACCGCGGAACGCACGGCCGAGAAACTGGAGTCCCCGGAAACCCGCCGCCCCACGGGCGTGACTGCCTAGCCTTTGGGGGGGCGGGGCGGGGGGGGCGGGGCGCGGCGGGCGGGGGGGGCGGGGGGGCTGGGGGGGGGGGGGCGGGTGCGGGCTTGTCGGGGGTGCTGTGGAGTGG
>NZ_JBEXCS010000135.1:0-18788 GCF_040605395.1 Streptomyces sp. NPDC005648
CTTCTCCCGCGGGCTCCAGGGCGGACAGCCAGCGCCGGGCCAGGGCGAGTCTGTCCCCCCTCGGACACCATCCGAATCCCCGTGGTCTCCCCGAGACCACGGGGATTCGTCGTTCGGCGCCGACCCGCGGCGGCAAGGATTTGCACGGTGAGGCCCGGTTCCGCGCCGGGCTCGTACCGCCCGGGTCGCGGGTGCTGGACGCCGGGTGCGGCACCGGGCGGGTCATGATCCGGCTCGCGGAGCTCGGGTACGAGTGTGTCGGGGTGGACCTCGCCGCGTCCATGCCGGCCGTGGCGCGGGAGCAGGCACCGGAACTCGCCTGGTTCCGGGCCGATCTCACCGGCTTCGACCCGGCCCGGCTGGGCATCGGCGCGGACTTCGACCTGGTCGTGGCCGCCGGGAAACATCTTCCCGTTGCTCGCCCCCGGCACCGAGGCGGCCGTGGCCGGACGGCCGGCCGCTGCGCTGCGGCCGGGCGGCCTCCTCGTCGCCGGTTTCGGTCTGGACGCGGCCCATCTGCCGGTGACGCGCGGCCTCACCCTCGCCGGGTACGACGAGCACTGCGCCACGGCCGGCCTCGCCCTCGTCGGCCGCTTCGCCACCTGGGACGCGGAGCCCTACACCGCCGGCGGATACGCGGTCAGCGTCCACCGGCGCTGACCGGACCCCCCTTCGGCGTCAGGTACCTGGTTGGAACAGGCGGTCGATCAGGTCGGGGTAGGTGAGGCCCTCCTCGGCGAGGATCGTCAGGAGGACTCCCGGTGGCGCCACCCGGAGCGGGGTCGGCCCGGCGATACGGCCGGGGACGGACGACAGGTCGCCGCTTCTGAAGCGTGACTCCGGTGTGGCCGGGGGGCGTACGGCGTAGGCGCGCCAGGTGTGTGCCGGGGAGTTGAGCAGGACCAGATGGGGGTCGGCCCAGGCGACGAACGCCCAGCGGTCCCTGCCGCGGGCCCGGACGAGCACGGCTTTGGCGGGGTGCCGTCCGAGCCGTTCGGCGGCTCGGGCCACGACCGGGATCGGGTTGGCGAACGAGCCGGTGATCTCCCAGATCCCGTCCTCCCGCGTGACCGACCAGCCCGCGGCGGTGAGCTCCTCGACGGCCTCCGCGTGGGGATCGTCCTCCTGGGCCAGGGCGATCAGCCGTGCCACCTCGCTCCAGGGCGCGACCCGGGCGAGTGCCTGGTCCGGCGGGATCATCAGGTCCTCCGCCTCGCCGGGCTCGGCGCGCGCGATCATCCCCCTGCTGTCGTGCCAGGCCCGCGCCGCCCGTACGTCGTGCTCACCACCGCCGGTGAGGGTGGCGTCCTGGAGGAGCAGGGTCATCACCACGGCCGCCGCCGCGTCGAGCCGTCGGCGGATCTCCGCGGGGACCTCGCGCTCCGTGGCCTGCGGTCCGTCTTCGGCGGCGAGGGCGGCGAGCAGTCCGCTGAGCCCGGTGCGCCAGCTGTGGTCCTGCTCGTCCCACACCCCGGCGGCCAGCAGCTGGACGTAGAGACTGGTCACCGCCAGCCGCACCGGGACCGCCGCCGCGCCCGACCCGTCGGGGGCCACGAGCGTCCCCACCCAGCGCTGGGCCCAGGTGCGGCACCGGGCGCGCTGCTCGGGCGGGACGTACGGGACTCGGGGCTCTCCGGAGGCGAGGAGGTCGTCCTCCTCCGTGCCGTCCTCCGACTCGTCGTACCCGCCGCGCCCTCCGTGCTCGCCTTGTTCCTCGTACGCGTCCTCCGCGCCGCCGGTGTCGGTGACCGCCGACACGATCCATCGGGACGAGGGCGCCTCGGGCAGGTCGAGGCGGGTGGTACCGAAGGCCAGATCCGTGAGGGGCGCGCCGATCATGGCACGGCAGTCCGCGAGATAGGCGTCCCAGCGGTCGACGTCCGTGGAGACCGCCGTGGGCGTCGTCGTGTACGGCGCGGGGCTCACCCGGGGCGCGGACGTGCCCGCGGTCAGCTCGCGCAGGCGCAGCAGGTCGCTCTCGAAGCGGCGGGCGGCGCGCTCGTCGGCGAAGAGCGCCTGTGCCGTGTAGTCGTAGCGCAGCCTGGGTGTGCTGTCGGCGCCGTGACGCCGGGCGCAGTGCACCGGGCTGTAGACGAAGACGACGGCGGATTCGAGGGTGGTGCCGTCGGGGCGGAGGCAGGTGGCGCGCACCGCCGCGCCCGGCGCCTCGGGCAGGGCGAAGGAGCCGGCCGCCCTGCCGGCCGGGACGGTGCCGGTCTTCGTCCAGGAGCCCGGCGAGCCGTCCGGAGAGGTGCTGATCACCACGGGCGCCGGCTCGGCGCGGGCGAGGGAGACGTGCAGCCCCTCGCTGTCCGTCTTCGCGCCCAGCAGGACGAGGGCGCGGGCGGCGGAGTCGTGGGGGCGGATGGTGCGGCCGGTCAGGGTCGCCGGGGTGGTGGTGCGGCCTTCTTCGGGGAGGAGCGCCGGGGTGTCGGCGGCGAGTACGGCCAGTTCGCAGTTGCCGCCGTCGCCGGTACTGGCGCACAGCGCGGCGCCGGTGAGGTTGGGGCTGCCGGTGAGGGCGTACCGCCGGCCGCCGGTCTGCCATTGGACGAGTTTGCCGTGCCGCATCCGGGTCTCGTCGAGGAGGCGGATCTCCGCGTCGGAGCCGGACAGGGCGGCCCTGACGGTTTCGGCGTCGTAGCTGGACCAGCGGGGCTGGAGGCCGAGGACGGTGCGGCGCGGGGCCAGACGGTCGGTCAGCTTCCGCAGGGCGTGGCCGCCCGCGTCGACGAAGGGGGCGTAGGCGTGCAGTTCGTCGACGGGGCCCGGCGGCAGCTGGTCGAGCAGGCTCCGGTGGAGGTTGTGCAGGAGGCGGGGGCCGGTGTCGGGTCCGGCGGGGGCCTCGACATGGCGTTCGGTCAGCAGGGCGGCGAGTTCCGCGAGGTGGTGGGCCGACCAGGGGGCCAGGTCCACGGCGGAGGGCAGCGCGTCCAGCCAGTCGGCGAGGTCGGCCAGCAGGGCGTGGGAGTCGTCGTCCTCGGTCTCCACGACGGTCCAGAGCTCGTCGTTGGCGCCCCAGCCGGACAGCGTCGGGTTTCCCGAGCCCACCGCGAGCCGGCCGGCGTGTTCGCCGAGCAGCAGCACCACCTTGGGGTGGAAGGCGCCGCCGCAGGAGGCGAGGCCGTGCAGATAGCCGCGGCCCGCCATGCGGACGTCGACGGGGTCGTACAGTCCCTGCGCCGCGTCGCCGATGATCGCGGTGCGGGCGCCCAGGAGACCGCGGGCGAGGGGGACGGCGACCTTCTCCAGGAAGGGGAGGTCGACCGTGAAGCCCAGGAAGAGCGCTTCGTGCAGCGGCTGCCGGTCGGTGCGCTCGGCCCATTCGCGCAGCAGGGTGACCGGGGAGGCGAACCGGAGATGTGCTGCCGCGCTCATGGGGTCGTCTCCAGGATCCGGCGCCCCTCGGCGGTGACGGTGTGGCGGTCGTCGCGGACGGCGAGGAGTCCCAGCTGCTCGGCGAAGAAGCCGAGTTGGGGAAGGCGGGTGCCGATGTCGGAGTCCCCCTCGTCACCGGTCTTGAAGTAGCGCTCGTTGCGCAGATGCAGCCGGGAGAAGATCTTCAGTCCGCCGGTCGCCGGGTCGGTGCGCAGCTTCGCGAGGGCGACCCGGCGGGATTGGGCGAGCATGTCGTCCACCAGCCGGGCGGCGAGGTCGCGGACCGGCCGGTCGGCGTAGTCGTCGAGGAGGCCGTCGACCCAGGTCGGGTCGAGGAACTCGGCCGAGCGGCGCTGCCGGCCGAGGAAGACGGCCCGTACGTCGTCGGGCAGATGGCCCGGCCGGGACCTGAGCGCGCCCACCAGCAGGAGGAGTACGTCGGTCATCGGGACGCCGGGACGGTCCCTCAGGAGGTCTCGTTCGGCCGGCAGGGGGTGGCCCGCCGGGTCCTTCAGGGGCGGGAGCCGGTCGAGGAGCCCCCGCACGGTCCCCTCCGGGGCCTGTTGCGCGAGCCAGTCGCGGAGTTCCTCGGCGGAGCGGTCGGCCTCGCCGTCCTTGGAGCCGACCGCGGCCACCAGGGCCGCCCAGAGCCGGCGCCAGGCGCCCACGGAGTAGTGGCGCAGCAGCACGCCCCGCCAGCCGGCCGCCTCGGGGATCGCCGCGAGCACCGGGTCCGTGGTCAGCGCCTCGCCGAAGGCGACCGCGGAGCGCATCGTCTCCTGGTATCCGCCGCCCGCGGGGCCGTCGAGTTCGATCGCCCGGGCGAGGATCCGGAGGGTCGCGCGCCGGGTGCGGTCGGGCGCCTCCCAGTCCCCCGGTGTGTGGGGCGCTCCGCCCCGGGTGGCGGTCAGGATGTCCGTCAGCCAGTCCCGCTCGGCTTCGGACGGGACTCCGAGGGCCGCCTGACGGGCCTCTTCCAGGTCCGCGAAGGACACGGTGTCGTGTGCCGCGAGGGAGAGCAGCGGGGCGAAGAGCTCCCGGACCGCGGGAGGGCACGGATGCCGGCCGGGTCTGAGGGCGCCGTCGCGGACGGCCACGGTGCCGAGCACCACGGCGGGGCCGCCGTACTGGTCCCAGAAGCCCCAGCGCCGGGGCGAGTACGAGTCGTTCGCGTGCTCCTCGTCGGCGGCCCGGGCGAGGTCAAGTTCCGTGCCGCAGAAGCGCCGGACCCGGTCGACCCCGTGGGCGGCCCAGGCCGGTTCGGTCTCCGGCTGGTGCTGGAGCGCCGCGAGCAGCACCTCCGCGCGGCGGACCGCGCGGCGGCAGGCGGTGACGTCCCAGGCCCGCTGTTCGGCGAGGGCCGCGAGCGCCGCGTACATCGCGTGCTGACGGACGTAGCGGGTCACCGTGGACATGCCGGGGACCAGCCGGTCCACCGCCCGCATCACCGGGCCCTCCACCGCGAGCGGGTACCGGCCCGACCGCACCCCCAGGCCCTGCAGCGCCCACGCCGGCCCATGGACGAACGCTGTCACTCCGCCCCTCCCCCTGCCCTTTCTGTGGCGAACGGCGCCTCGGCAGCCGTTCGTTGATCCATCTTCACCCGGGGAGCGCGTCGCCGGGCGGGCGTCGGAGGAAGCCGCCGAAAAATTCTCGGCGGCGGGTCGTGCGGGCGGTCATGCGGGCGGTCACGCCGCCGGTCACCAGGGATGCAGGCTCTGTACGGCGACGTAGAGGCCGAGTACCAGCAGGGCGATGAACAGGACCTTTCTGAACTTCTCCTCGGATATCCCCTTGCGAATACGGTTTCCGATCGACATCCCGAGGAACGCCGGTACCAGGGACACGGCGGACATGACGGCGAGCTGCGCGCCGAGCAGGTCCTGCGCCTGGAGCGACCAGGTCAGGCCGACGGTCGAGAGGGTGAAGAGGATCCCCATGCCCTGCACCAGTTCGTCGCGCGAGAGCCCGAGGGACTGGAGGTAGAAGACCCCCGGGACGGCCGAGGAGCCGGTCATCCCGGTGAGGAATCCGTTGGCGGCCCCGGAGAGGAACCCCACGGGGTGGTGCCATCTCCGGTGCCGGATGTTCACCCGGAACCGGAACAGCCCGAGCACCCCGTACACGGCCAGCCCCAGGCCGAGCAGGGCCGACATCACATCCGCCCGGAAGTAGCTCAGCGTGAACGCGCCGGACGCCGTGAACACCGTGGCGGCCAGCAGGAACGGCCAGGTGATCCGTACGACCTTCCGGCCGTGCCCGCCGCTCGACGCCTGCACGACGTTGGTCAGGAACGTCGGCACGAGGATCAGCGCCTTCGCGGGCTGGATCCCGATCGCGGCGGTGAGGATCCCGAGGACGACGGGCGGCAGGCCGAGGCCGGTCAGGCCCTTGACCAGTCCGCCCACGAAGAACGTCAGGACGATCATCGTGACGATGGCCGGGTCGAGCGGGTCCAGGTGCGAGGAGGTCACGGGTGGACGGCTGCCCGCGGGTGCCCCGTCTCGGTGCCGCGGGCGGCGAAGGCGCGCAGCGCCTCCACGACGTCGCGCTGCTCCTCGGCGGTCAGCTGCTCGGGCTTCACCCGCTCGAAGCGGTCGGCGAGTTCGGTGATGTCGTCCTTGCGGTTCTCGATGTAGACGGCGCCGTCGGTGACGAGCGTCTTCGCGCGCCCGGCGAACCGCTCCGCCAACTCCTGGGCGGCCGGCACGAAGTTGATGTCGAACTCGCCGATCTGCAGCAGCACATAGCGGGAGAGCGTGCCGACGGGCGCTCCGTTGACGAAGCGGTGCCTGCTGGGGCTGGGGACCTGGAACACCTCGCCGGGCTGCACGGTGAACACATCGCCCGTGTCGGGGAGTTCGATGGTGATCCGACCCCGTGAGCAGTACATCATGTCGGACACTTCGCGGTGGAAGTGGTAGGGGACGGCCTTGTGGTCGAGGTTGAACACACTGACCCGCAGGCCGTCCCGGTAGTGGAACTCTTTCATCTCCATGACTTCTCTCCCTGTCTCGATCCAGTCGTCGGCGACCCGTTCGGCCGCCTCCACGAATGCACCGGCGTAGTTCTTCTCGTTCTGCCAGAACCTGACGGGCGGGCCGTAGCTCGCGAGGTGCGGGGACGGGCGAAGGACGTCACCGGACCGCTTCATCACCCGGTATCCGCCGCCGGTTTCGAGGGCGATGCCACCGGTGGCGTATCCCCCTTCCTCGTGCGGCACGATCTCGCCCCGCCGCAGCAGGTTCCGCACGAGCGGCGAGGGGTGGCGTGCCATGCCGAAGTCCTGCGCTCTGGCTCGGACGACGCAGTCCGCCCGCAGGACGGCCGGTTCGCCGCCGGCCGAGCGGTAGGTGATCCGGAACGTGCCGTCCTCGGCCACCTCGACGGGAGGAGAGTCGTAGCCCAGCGCCACGGTCGTGAGGATTCCGGCGTCCATCAGGGCGAGCAGTTTCTCCGCGTTCGCGGCCGGCATCGGGACGGCCGTCCGAATGAAGTGGGTGTCGAACAGCCGGTCGTACAGCGCCTTTTCAGCGGGTGCGAGCCGGCTGTAGAAACGCATCCTGCGGGTCTTCAGCACGATCGCGTGGACGAGGTCCCCGGTGTACGACTCCCGCAGATCGCTCGCCAGCTTCTCCCGGGCACCGGGGTGGGGCGGGCTCAGGACGTCGGCCCATCCCACCGCGCCGTCGGTCGCCCGGCGCAGTTCCCGGTCCAGCAGCTCCAGGACGGGTGCGACCTTGAGCTGCCCGCCGTGTTCGCGCCGGATCGCGGCGAGGTTCTCCTCGGTGAGGTGGTGCGGTTCGTAGGCGGCGAGCGGCCCCCGGACCGGGGGGAAGAACCCGGAGCGCGAGCCGGCGACCACCTGCGGCGGCTCGCGGTCCGGGGCCGGCCGATAGGACGCGACATGACCGTCGGGCGTATGGGTGAACTCGCCCTCGTCGCACAGGGACAGGATGGCGTCGATGCCGCTGGGGCCCATTCCCTGCACGAACAGCCGTGGTCGTTCACCGCGTAGGCGGCGGGCCCGGATCCGGTCCGCGACAGCGGCTTTCACGGCGTCCGGTGGATAGGGCGACGCGACATGGCCTTTGTGTCCCGCGAGCGGACCGGTCACCTCGGACTGCCAGTGCCCGATGCCCAGCAGGGCCCGGTCGATCCCGTCCACGGTGAACTCACGGCCGGTGGCGAGGTCCCGCAGAACGATGTCGAAGCCGTTTTCTGTCGTACGGCCGTCCACGGCTTCGTGGCGCACGTACTGCCGCACCCGGATGCCGTGCGCGCGCGCCTCCTCGACGGCTTCCTGGAAGCGCTGGCGCAGATAGGCACCGAACAGGGCCCGGGGATAGAACTCACGGCTGTCGGGTTGCCACTGCGCCGGCTCGATCCCGGGATGGGTTTCCAGGACGAGCTCCGGAAAGTCCCGGATGAGCCACGGTTTGCTCTCGGTCATCCAGTCGACGAAGTCATTGCCGTGGATTCCCATGGTGCCGGCCTCGTTGTTGCACCGGTGGGCGAGCTGGACGTTGTCCTTCGCGTACGGATATCCGGGCCCGCTCACCGGCCCCCGCTCCACCGTGACGATCGTGACGGCCGAGGGCGGGAGCGGGGACCGCCGACGCGGATCGGTCAGTCGCCGCACCAAATGCCACAGTGCGCAGGTACCGGAGAAACCCGTACCGATGACGCAGTATTTGACGTTTCCCGCCGAGGTCGCCATGCGGCTCAGATCTCCAGACGGGTGAGGACGTGCCTGATCCGGGTGCCCGCCTTGGTCAGGAGCGCGCCGCTGCGACCGCAGTTGATCCGCACGAAGTGGTCCAGCTCCTCCCCTTCGGCGAAGTGGCTGCCGCAGATCGTGGCGACCTTCGCCTCGGCCAGCAGAAACTGCTCCGCGGTGACATAGCCGTGTTTCCGGTAGGCCTCCGCATGGCTCGACAGGTCGACGAACAGGAAGTAACCCCCTTGCGGACGGCGGACATTCAGCGAGGGAACCGCTTCCAGTTCCCGCAGCATGGTTTCGAGGTTGGCGCGAGCGGTCCTCGCCCGGGCGGTCGCCACCTCGTCCATCTCCGGCCCGAGCGCGATGTGCGTCGCCATCTGGCCGTACGTCGACGCGAACGACGTCAGGTTGACCTGCGCCCGCGCGGCCGCCTCCACGAGGTCGGGGGGACCGCAGAGGTACCCGATGCGATCGCCGTGCATGCCGTACGTCTTGCCGGGGCCGGTCACCGACACCGTCCAGGGCCGCATGGAGCAGCGGCTGCCGTCGGCGAGGGTCACGTCCAGGTCGGCGAACGTCCTGGCGCGGTCCCCGAGGACATGGGCCTCGTAGGGGGTGTCGAACAGGACATGGACCGGGCTCTCACCGCGGGCCTCGCGTCGCCTGTTGTGCTCGGCGAGGACCCGGGCCAGCGCCGAGAGCTCCTCGGTCGAGTAGATCTTCCCGGTCGGGTTGATGCAGTCGCCGAGGACGACGATCTTGGTGCGCTCCGACAGCGCCTTCTCCAGAGCCGGCGCGGTCAGGCCGTCCGCCGCGGGGACCAGGACGGTCCGGGGAACGGCTTCGTGCAGCCGTACCATGTCGGAGTAGTGGGGCCAGTTGGGCACGGGGATGACGACTTCGTCCCCGGGATTCAGCAGCGCGTGGAAAGCGACCGATATCGAGCCCTTCACCCCGCCCGGGGTGACCAGGATCTCCGTTTCCGGATCGTAGGAGATTCCGTGCAGCCGGGTCACTCGCGCCGCGATGGACCGGCGCAGGAACGGGAATCCCTTGACCGGTGCGAAGGCGTGCACCATGTCGGACCGGGTCCGGATGAATTCGATGACCCCCTGGTCGATCCGGGGATCGGTCGGTGTGTCCAGCGCACCGATGCTGAGGTCGATGATCTGGTGTTCGGGGGCGAGTCCTTCGTTGAGCGCGACCAGTTTCGCCGCGGCCCCGTGGGTCGCCGATTCGGGAAGCGCCAGGACGGCGTCGGAGATACCTCTTGTCTTCTGCACGGCGCTGTGAGTCACCTCTCTGTCGGTGCGGAACTCAACTCGTGACGTGCTTGTACATCGCGTTCCACATCTCCAGCTGGATGTTGAGGGTCTCGGTCGCGCCATAGGCGATCTCGGCGAGGTCCGCCTCGGTGCGGCTGTTGTTCACCACGCATTTCCTGGCGTCGGCGGCGTGCCGCTCCTCGACGCCCTCGTCGCCGACATGGACGTTGAAGTAGATCTCCACGTTGTCGACGAACTCTCCTTCCGGCAGCCCGGTGTTGCTGTTGCGGAACGCCGTGCGGCAGACCTGCAGCATGGTGTCGGCGTGGGACTCCAGGGCCATCGCGACACCCAGCATGCGCTGGTAACTGCCGCCGACCAGCTCCCGGGTGCGCTCGCGGTACGCGACCGTCTCGGGGATGACCAGCTCGCTGTCGCGCGCGTCCTTCACCCGCAGTGCCGGCAGTCCGAACTCGACCTCGCCGAGCAGGTTGTGGGCGTTCTCCATCAGGATCTCGTGGCACCTGGCGGCCTCGCCGCCCCCGGTCTCCTCGTTGAGGATGAAGGAGAAGAGGGTCAGCGTGTCACGGTCGTCGTGGGCCGCCGCCTGGGCGCACACATGGGCTATGCCCTTGACGGTGCCCTCGGTCCGGTAGAAGAAGTTGGCCCGGTGCAGCTCGTAGTTCCGGCTGTTCCACTGGGTGTCCTGGAGGAACTTGAAGTAGTCGTTGCTGTAGACGTCGTGCCGCTCCAACTCGTCCAGGAACGAGGCGACCTGGTCGTGCAGGGCGGTTGCGGTGCTTGTCGTCATCGTGCTTCCACTCCCGGTTCGGACGGGGTTCGAAAGGCGGAGTTCCGCCGGAAGACGAGAGGCGAAGGGGACAGGCCGGGGAAATGCGCAGATGCGGCAGCCGGCTCGGTTCGAGGTCCCAAAGCTCGTCCGGAATCAATGATGGCCCATAAAACCATTCGGCGGACAGGGCTTTATTCAGCCATCGGCCGCCGGATTTCGATGTCCACCGGAAACAGAAAAAGGCCATCGCGCAATTCCCCCTGGCGAAATGAAAGTTCACCAAGGGGAGCGCGACGGCCTCTTTGCGAGAGGACGGATCCGTCAGTGTGTGGCGGCCAAATCGTCCTCGGAAACGGGGTTGGTGGACACCTTCTTCTTCCAGCCCGTGCCGAGCCTGAGAAGCAGCGACGCGGCGGCCAGAATCACACCGAACCAGATGACGCTGGTGACACCCACGTGGTCGACGAAGAGTCCGCCGAACAGCGCTCCGAGCGCGATGCAGGTGTTGTACGCCATGGTGTTGAGCGACATCGCGGCCTCGAACGTCTCGGGCGCGGCGGCGAGTGTCATGTTGATCTGGGACAGCTGCACGGCGCCGAAGGAGAGTCCCCACAGGACCAGCGCGACGACCGCGCCGGACTCCGCGTCACCGATGGTGCGCAGGAGCAGCAGGGCGGCCAGCAGTGCCACGAGGCCGACGACGAAGGTGCCGCGCAGGCTCTTGTTCACCGTGTATCCGGCGACGAAGTTGCCGATGGCACCGCCGATACCGAAGATGATCAGCACGACCGTGATGAAGGTGGCCGAGGCGGACGCCTCGTCCTCCAGGTAGGGGCGCACGAAGGTGTAGGCGCCGAAGTGGCCGAGCACGAAGAAGATGACGATGAGCAGCACCGTCCGGAGCTGTCCGTTCCTGACCGGCAGCCCGAAGACCTCGCGGACCGACACCGCGTTCTCCGACGGCAGCGAGGGAATGATCGCCGCGACCGCGAGGAACACCAGCAGGCTGAGGCCGGCCCAGATGGCGAAGGTGGTACGCCAGTCGGTGTGGGCCTCGATGATGGTGCCGAGCGGAATGCCCACGACCGTGGCGATGGAGATGCCGGACATCACGACCGCGGCCGCCCGGCTCGCGTGGCGCTCGGGCACGATCCGCATGGCCATGCTCACGCCGATGGCCCAGAACACACCGCTGGCGAATCCCATGCACAGGCGGGTCGCGAGGATCAGCGGGTAGTTCGGTGAGACGGAGGTGATGAGGTTTCCCAGGGCCAGCACCGCGAGCAGCGTGGACAGCAGAAGGCGTCGGTTGACGCGCCGCGTCCAGGCCACGATGAACGGCACGCCGAGGCCGGCGGCGACGCCCTGCGCGGTCACCATGAGGCCGGCGACCCCGACGGAGATGTCGAGGCTCTTGCTGAGCGGGGTGAGCAGGCCGACGGGCATCAGCTCGGTGGTGAGGAAGACGAACAGGCTGGCGGTGATGGCCGCGACGCCGAGCCAGCCCTTGACGGCCGAGGGCGAACGCTCTTGTTGCTGTACGGACATGACTACTCTCCAACAATGGTGATATCTGGGGGGCCTGGGGCAGAGGCTCAGGAACCGGTTCCGCTGCGGTCCACGGCGGGCTTCGGTCCGAGCACCGCGGATTCCTCGTCGGGGGGAAGGTCCTCGGCGGTCGTCGTACGCGGCCTGGCCGGCCGGGGCTGCGCGAGCACCACGGCGGCGAGGATCACCACGATGCCGACCATCTGGAGCGCCGAGAACGTCTCGTCCTCGAAAGCGATTCCGAGGATGGTCGCCACGATCGGACTGCCGAGGGCCAGGAAGGAGACCGCGAGGGCCGGCAGTTTCTCGATCCCGCGGAACCAGAGCGCGTAACTGATCACCGCGCCGAAGGAGATGAGGTAGGCGAAGCCGAAGACGTTGGTTCCCGTGAGGGAGGCCGGCAGCCCTTCGACGGACAGGGTGAACGGCAGCGACACCAGTCCGCCCGCCGTCAACTGCCAGCCGGTGAAGGGGAGCAGGCCCACGCCCTCGGGCCGGCCCCAGCGTTTGGTGAAGGTGATGCCGGTGGCCATACAGGCCGCGCCGCCCAGTGCGGCGGCCACGCCGACCGGGTCGAGTGCCGCCGAGCCCTTGAACACCAGCAGCACGACACCGGCCGCGCCCAGGGCGCAGGCCACGACGTGTACGGCGCGGATTCTGTCACCGATGATCAGTGCCGCCAGGATCAGGACGATCATCGGCTGCACCGCCATGATCATCGCCGCGATGCCGCCGGGCAGGCGGTAGGCGGCGACGAACAGAAGCAGGTTGAACGCGCCGATGTTGAGCGTTCCGAGCACCAGGGAACGCCACAGCCACTCGCCCTTGGGCAGTACCCGGGAGATGAGCAGCAGGATCAGGCCCGAGGGAAGCGCCCGCACGGTGGTGGCGAGCAGGGGACGGTCCGGTGGCAGCCATTCCGTCGTCACCAGATAGGTGGATCCCCAGATCGCCGGCGCGAGCGCCGTCACACCCGAGGTGAGGAGTTGCCGGCCACTGTTCACGGCGCACCACCCTCCGCTTCGGAAAACCCGTCATCCAATGCGCCGATGCCGGGACATGGGTTCGCGTTCACGTCGGAATTCCCTGGGAGCGATCAGTCGAAAATGGCATCGCGGGTCCGGGTGCGCTTCAGTTCGAAGAATCCGTCGGTGCCCGCCATGGTGAGTACGGCGTCCCACAGCCGGCCGGCGGCCTCGCCGCGCGGAGCGGGTGAGATCACCGGGCCGAAGAAGGCGATGAGTTCGCCGTCAAGACCGGGTACATGAATGACGGGAGTGCCGACCTCGGAGCCGACCGGGTCCATTCCGGCGTGATGGCTGGCGCGCAGCGCCTTGTCGTACTCGGTGGTGTCCGCCACCTCGACGAGCCCCGCGGGCAGGTCGGCCTCGGCGAGGGCCGCGAGCATCATGTCCCGCTTCAGGCCGGCCTTCTTGTGGTGGATGAGGGTCCCCATGGCGTTGTACAGCGGCCGCAGCACCTCCGTGCCGTGCTGCTGTTCCGCCGCGATGCAGACCCGCACCGGACCCCAGCCGTCGATCATTCCCTGCTTGTATTTGTCCGGGACTTCCCGTCCCTCATTGAGCACCGAAAGGCTCATCACATGGAAACGGGTCTCGATGGACCGCACCTTTTCGACCTCGAGCAGCCAACGGGAGGTGATCCACGCCCAGGGGCAGCGGGGGTCGAACCACATGTCGACGACGGTTTCCGTCTTGTGTGACGGCATGCTGGACATGATGGGCCGGTCCTTCCGGTCGGGATGAGTAATTCGCCACCCGGGTCGAATGCGTCGACGTCAGAAATCGGCGTGTCGGTGTGGCACGTTCAAATTCTGGACCGACGGCCATCAATGAGTCCAACACATGTTTGTCATCTCATTTATCTTGATGCAAGATGGATCACCATGGAGCTGCAGCAGATGCGCTATGTGGTCGCCGTCGCCGAGACGAACAGCTTCACCCGTGCCGCCGAGCGCTGTCTGGTCGTGCAGTCCGCCCTCAGCCATCAGATCGCGCGGCTGGAACAGGAGTTGGGAGCCAAGCTGTTCGAGCGCACCACCCGCCGGGTCCGGCTCACGCCGGCCGGCGCGGCGTTCCTGCCGGCGGCCCGTCAGTGCCTGGAGTCCGCCGAGCGCGCGTCCCTGGAAGTGGCCGCCGCCATCGGTGAGGTCCGCGGGCGGCTGTCCGTGGGCCTGATCCCGTCCGTCGCCGCCGTCGACATCCCGGGCGCGCTGCGCGACTACCACCAGCGGTATCCGCAGGTGCGCATCAGTCTCCGCGTGGGCGCGAGCGACGACCTCGTCGAGCAGGTCAAGCAGGGCGCCATCGAGGTCGCCTTCCTCGGACTGCCGACCACGATGCGGCCCGAAGGGGTCAGCGCCCGGGAGCTCGCCCGGGACCGGCTCGTCGCCGTGATCGCCCCGGACCATCCGCTCGCCGCCGAGCCGGCCGTCGATCTGCGGCGGCTGTCCTCGGAGGTCTTCGTGGACCTGCCGGCCAAGACCGCCGGCCGTGTCCAGTCCGACCTGGCCTTCTCCGCGGCCGGCCTGGTCCGCGACGTGGCCTTCGAGGTGACCAACGCCGACTTCCTGGCCCGGCTGGTCGGACAGGGCCTCGGCGTGGCGATGCTCCCTTCCGCCTACGCCGCCCAGCTCGGCGGAGTGACCACCGTCGAGGTCATCGACGCCCCGGCCCGGGTGGAGTACATCATCTGGAGCGCCGAGAGCCGTACCCCCGCGGCCACCGCCTTCCTGCGGGTCCTCGACGTCAAGGACGTGGACGCCGCTCCATGACGGCGGCGTGAGCCGTGGCGGCCGGACCGTGCCGCCGGTCCCGGTCCCGGTCCCGGTCCCGGTCCCGGTCTCGGTCTGGGTCTGGGTCCGGGTCTGCCAGGGCATGTCGGGCGCTCCCCGTGGTCAGTAGGTGGCGGTGGATCTCGAGCGTCGCCGTGGAGCGGTTGAGGGTGATGTAGTGCAGTCCGGGGGCTCCTTCGGCGAGGAGCCGCTCGGCCATGGCGGTGGCGTGGGAGACACCGATGCGGTGGCCCTGCTCCGGGTCGTCCCGCACGGCCTCCAGCCGGTGTGCCAGTTCCTCGGGGAAGGCGGCGCCGCTCAGTTCGGCGAAGCGGCTGATCTGACGTACGTCGGTGGCGGGCATGATCTCCGGGACGATCGGGATGTCGCAGCCCGCGGCGGCCACCCGGTCGCGCAACCGCAGATAGTCGTCGACATGGAAGAACATCTGCGTGATGGCGAAGTCGGCTCCCGCCCTGCACTTGGCGACGAAGTGCCGGATGTCGCTGTCCCAGTCCGGGGAGCGCGGATGGCGTTCGGGGAACGCCGCGACACCGATGCCGAAGTCGCCCGACTCCCGCACCAGGGACACCAGTTCATGGGCGTGGGTGAAGCCGTCGGGATGCGGGATCCAGGGCGCTCCGGGAGCGCCGGGCGGGTCACCGCGCAGGACGAGGACGTCCCGTACGCCACCGTCGGCGTACCGGCCGATGATGTGGCGCAGTTCCGCCACCGAGTGACCGACGGCGGTGAGATGGGCGACGGGGCGCAGGGTCGTCTCGGTCGCGATCCGCCGCGTCAGCTCGACGGTGCGGTCCCTGGAGGAGCCGCCCGCTCCGTAGGTCACGGACACGAAGTCGGGGGCCAGCCGCTCGATCCGGCGGATGGTCCGCCACAGCGTGCGTGCCCCCGCGTCGGTCCTCGGCGGGAAGAACTCGAAGGAGAACGTGGGCCCACCGCGACCGAGGACGTCGCGCAGCGTCGTCACAGCCGCGCCCCGATCTCCCGCGCCGCGCCGGGGCCGTAGCTCCGGCCGACACGGGCCAGGACGTCGGACGGAAGGAGCTTGTACTCCTGCGTCCCGACCGATTCGAGCACCGACGTGGCCAGCGCACAGCCCAGTTGGGCGGCCCGCTCGTACGGCAGCTCCCAGGCCAGCCCGGCGAGGAATCCGGCACGGAAGGCGTCGCCCACACCGGTCGGATCCACCATGTCGTCCGTCGCCACGGCCGGGACGTCGCTGCGCCGGTCTCCGGCCTCCAGGATCGACACGCCCTCGGCGCCACGCGTGATGATCCAGGTACCCACCCGCCGCAGTACCTCACGTTCGCTCCAGCCGGTGCGTTCGCGCAGCAGCGCGCTCTCGTACTCGTTGGTGAACAGCAGCCGGGCCCCCTCCACCAGACGCCGTGTCTGCGCGGTGTCCAGGCGGGCCAGTTGCTGGGAGGGGTCGGCGGCGAGCGGGATGCCGAGCGCGTGCGCGGCGGCCGTGTGCCGCAGCATGGCCTCGGGGTCGTCGGCGCCGACGAGGACGAGGTCGAGGCCGCCGGTGCGCCGGTGCACCTCGGCGAGGTCGATCCGGCCGGCCTCGGCCATGGCGCCCGCGTAGAACGTGGCGATCTGGTTCTGGTCGGCGTCCGTGGTGCACACGAAACGGGCCGTGTGCAGGGTCTCGCTGACCCGGACCGACCCGGTGTCCACGCCGGCCTCACGCAGCCGCTCTCCGTAGGCGGCGAAGTCGGGGCCCGCGGCGCCCACGAGCACCGGGCGCAGGCCGAGACGGCCCAGGCCGAAGGAGATGTTCGCGGCGACGCCTCCCTCACGGATCTCCAGGCGGTCGGCCAGGAAGGAGAGGGAGACATGCTCGACCATCTCGGCGATCAACTGCTCCGCGAACCGGCCCGGGTAGACCATGAGATGGTCGATCGCGATGGAGCCTGACACGGCGATACGCACTGGGGTTCTCCTCGGACTGTGGACGGGACGACGCGAAGCGGAGTGCGGGGCGGGAAGCACGGCGTACGGCGGGCAGCGGACGGCCGACGGGGTGCTGACCGGTGAGCGCGGTGTGGGGGATGCGGGAAGGCGTTCAGTCCAGGCCCACGGCCTTGCGAAGGGCGTTCAGTCGGTTGGTGCGCTCCCAGGTGAAGCCGGAGAGTTCGCGGCCGAAGTGGCCGTAGGCCGCGGTGCGGGCGTAGATCGGGCGGCGCAGGTGGAGGTCGTGGACGAGGGCGGCCGGGCGGAGGTCGAAGACGTCGGTGACGGCGTGCTGGATGTCCGGCGCGGGCACTTTCCCGGTGCCGAACGTCTCGACGGACAGACCGACCGGCTCGGCCCTGCCGATCGCGTACGCGACCTGCACCTCGCAGCGCGAGGCGAGTCCGGCGGCGACCACGTTCTTGGCGACCCAGCGCATCGCGTACCCCGCCGAACGGTCCACCTTGGACGGGTCCTTGCCCGAGAAGGCGCCGCCGCCGTGCCGGGCCGTGCCGCCGTACGTGTCGATGACGATCTTGCGGCCGGTGAGGCCGGCGTCCCCCATCGGGCCGCCGATCTCGAAACGCCCGGTCGGGTTGACCAGCAGACGGCAGGTCTCGGTGTCCAGCTTGATGCCCTCCCGCGCCAGCGCCCTCACCTCCGGCTCCACCACGAACTCCCGTATGTCCGGGGCCAGTAGCGATTCGAGGTCGATGTCGGGGGCGTGCTGCGCGGAGACCAGCACCGTGTCGAGGCGGACGGCGCTGTCACCGTCGTACTCGATGGTGACCTGTGTCTTGCCGTCGGGGCGCAGATAGGGGACGGTGCCGTTCTTGCGGACCTCGGTGAGGCGCGCCGCCAGGCGGTGGGCGAGGAAGATCGGCAGCGGCATCAGGGTCGGTGTCTCGTCGGTGGCGTAGCCGAACATGAGGCCCTGGTCGCCCGCGCCGCCGGTGTCCACGCCGCGGGCGATGTCCGGGGACTGCGCGCCGATCGACACCGACACCCCGCAGGTGGCGCCGTCAAAGCCCTTGGTCGAGGAGTCGTAACCGATTTCCAGGATTTTCTCGCGGACCAGCCGGACGACGGGCGCGCGGGCCTTGGTGGTGACCTCGCCGGCCAGATGGACCTGGCCGGTGGTGATCAGCGTCTCGACGGCGGCCCGGGACATGGGGTCCTCCCGCAGCAGCGCGTCGAGGATGGTGTCGCTGATCTGGTCGGCGATCTTGTCGGGGTGGCCCTCGGTCACGGACTCCGAGGTGAACAGACGACGGGACAAGGGGACTTCCTCCTGGCCGGTGGGGGGACTGCGGATGTGCCGTGCCCCGTGACCGCCGGTGGAGGCCTCCACGCCTGCCGGGGAGCGGCTGAAGAGGCCTCCACCGTGTTCAGCCCGCGGTCACGACAGGCGGTGGCAGGAGAACTCCACCGGCACGTCGGCGACCGGCCGGGTGGTGCGGAACACCACGTCGTGGCGGAACCCCTCGTCCTCGATGAGCTTCTGGAGGTAGTCGACGTCACCCATGGTGCTGAAGAAGATCATCATGCGTCCGCCGTCCGCGAGGTGCTCCCGGGCTTCCCGGAAGAACCTGGTCAGAGCGGAGTAACTCTCGTCCGTGGTCGCGGAGTCGGCGACGTCGCGGGCCGCGAACCACTGGAACGGCGGATTGAAGATGATCAGGTCGAACGTGCCCTCGACCGAGCCGAAGACGTCGCTGAGGCGTGCCTCGACGCGGTCCCCCACACCGTTGCGCTCGGCGTTGGCGCGTACCGCCTCGACGGCGTGCGGGTTGATGTCGACGGCGAGGACCTCGGACGCCTTGGTGGCGGCGATGATCGCGAGGGATCCGCTGCCGGTGCCCATGTCGAGGACCCGGTCGCCCTCCTCGACCTCGGCGAAGATCGCTCCGCCGAGTATCGGGGAGACCGGGCAGGGGGTCATGACCTGTGCCGGGACCGTCAGGGTCAGACCGAGGAAGGGAACCGTCGTCGCGGCTTCGTCCGGGGCCCCTCCCCCGGACAGGATCTTGCGCAGTTCGAGAACGGTTTCGACCTTCTCCTGCGGGATCAGCGGACGGTACCCGTCGACCGTGCCGACGCCGTGCTGCTGCTGTGATGTCATTTTCCGGTAGACCTCTCGTGTGGTGGGATCGTGTGCCGGGATGTGGGGACGGCCCGCCGGCTAGGGCCCTTCTGATGGATCTCCGCGGAGGAAGGAGCGGCGTCCGGTGCGTGCGATCGGCGTGCGGTGTGAAGGGTCATGTGGCGGAGCCACCTGTCCCTTCGCGCCGTGCGGCGAGCGTGCGTGCC
>NZ_JBEXCS010000136.1:0-18153 GCF_040605395.1 Streptomyces sp. NPDC005648
GGTCAGCGCGTCCGGGGCGGTGACATGTACGGGATCCCAGCCCCAGTTGTGGACGACGTGGACGCGGCGTCCGTGGGGAGAGGTGCCCGTGGCGGGTCTCGGCCGCTACGGCTGTCCCGGTCGTCCGGTTCCTCGGCGGCGGGCCGGGTGACCGAGCCGAGGACGGCGTCGCGCAGCCGCTCGGCGAACCGCGGGTCCGGGTACTGCTCCGGTCTGGTCAGCATCGACAGGGCCGCCCCGACATTGGCGGACATGACGATCTGGGTGGCCAGGGCGGGCGGAACGGTGAGCCGGCCGGCGGCCGCGCAACGCTCCAGGACCTCGTGCAGGAGCGCGTGCGCCTCCCGGGCGGCGGCGGGCGGGACCGTCAGCTCCGGTGAGTACATCAGGCGGTAGTGGTTGGGGTGCTCCCGCGCGAACCGCAGGTGGTTGTCCCATCCGGTCACCAGGTCGGCGACGGGGTCGCCACTGGGCCGGGCCGCCCTCTTGGAGGCAAGGTAGGTCTCGAATCCCCGGTCGACCACGGCGGCGAGCAGACCCGCCTTGTCCCCGAACAGCCGGTAGAGCATGGGCGCGCCCACGCCCGCCGCCTCGCACACCGCCCGCGTGGAGACATCGGCGGCCGACGACCGGGCCAGCAGTTCCGTGGCCGCTTCCAGGATCTTTTCCCGCGCATCCATGGGGCCACCGTACGCCATCCGTAGCGTCGATACGAATTTCCAGGTACCACCGCTACGAATCCGTGTTATCGTCGATACGAGAAAGTCGTAGCGTCGATAACAAGGCAGGGAAGCAGCCATGAGCACTCAGCCCCGGACGGACCAGCGCGTGGCGATCGTGACCGGTGGATCGCGCGGCATCGGGCGGCAGGTCGCCCAGCGCCTCGCCGCCGACGGATTCGCGGTCGTCGTCGGATACGCGGGCGACAAGGACGCGGCACACGACGTCGTCCGCACCATCGAGGCGGCCGGCGGCACGGCGTACGCCGCCCGTGCGGACGTCGGCGACGAACACGAGGTCGCCGCCCTGTTCGACCTCGCGGAGACCACGTACGGCGGTGTCGACGCGGTGGTGCACGCCGCCGGGCGGATGGCCCTCTCCCCCGTCGCCGACCTCGACCTCGGCGCGCTGGACGGCCTGTACCGCACCAACATCCGCGGCACGTTCGTGGTGGACCAGCAGGCCGCGCGCCGGCTGCGGCAGGGCGGCGCCCTGGTCAACTTCTCCAGCTCGGTGGTGGGCCTCGCCTTCCCCGGCTACGGTGCCTACGCCGCGAGCAAGGGGGCGGTCGAGGCGCTGACGCTGATCCTCGCGCGGGAGATGCGCGGCCGTGAGGTGACCGTCAACGCCGTCGCGCCCGGCCCCACCGCGACGGACCTCTTCCTCGACGGCAAGGACGAGGAGACGGTGGCCCGGCTGGCCGCGCAGCCGCCGCTGGAGCGGCTCGGAACCCCGCAGGACATCGCGGCCGTCGTGTCCTTCCTGGTCGGCCCCGAGGGCCGCTGGATCAACGGCCAGATCGTACGGGCCAACGGCGGCATAGTCTGACAGCCCGACGGACCTGCCCGAGGCCCCGGCGTGCATGGCCGGACCACCCGGCGAAGCCGCACGGGAATCAGGCGCCGTTCAGGGGAAACCGGTGGGTGGAGCGCGTGGCGAGGAGTGGCGGCGTCGACATCTCACCCTGTGACGCTCCCCCTCATCCCGCCCATGCTCGCCACGCCCGGCACTCTGCCGTCCGCGCGGCAGGACGCCCGTTGGGCCTACGAGACCAAGCAGGACGGCCAGCGGGTGGTCGCCTACCTCGAAGGGGACGGCGGCATCCGGTTGCGGGCCCGTTCCGGGGAGGAGATCACGCCCGCGTACCCCGAGCTGCGGCCGCTCGCCACGGCGCTGGGGTCGACGCCCGCGGTGCTGGACGGGGAGGTGCTGGCGCTCGACGAACAGGGCCGCGCGAACTTCCAGTTGCTGCAGTCCCGGATGGGGCTGGCGCACGCGCCGGACCGGGCCGCGCGGCAGGCGGCTCAGGTGCCCGTCCACCTGGTGCTGTTCGACGTGATGCACCTGGCGGGCGAGGACCTCACCCCGCTCCCGTACGTCCGCCGGCGCGGGCTGCTGGAGGAGCTGGGGCTGGAGGGGGCGTACTGGTCGACGCCCGCGGCCCTGGTCGGACACGGCGAGCAGGCGCTGCGGGCCACCCGGGAGCACGGTCTGGAGGGCCTGGTCTGCAAGCGGCTGGACTCGGTGTACGAACCGGGGGTGCGTTCCCGGGCCTGGATCAAGATCCGCAACATGCGCAGCGAGGACGTGGTCGTGGGCGGCTGGCTGCCGGGGAAGGGACGGCTGTCGGGTCTGCCCGGCGCCGTTCTGGTGGGACAGCGGGCGGCGGGGCGGTTGCGGTACGTCGGCGGGGTGGGCACCGGCTGGAGCGAGGCCGAGCGGACCGAGCTGGCCGGGCTGCTGCGGGCGGCCGAGACGGCCGAGTGCCCCTTCGACCCGGTGCCCGCGGTACCCGGGGCGCACTGGGTGGTGCCCCGGCTGGTCGGCGAGGTCCGCTACAGCACCCGCACCCGGGCCGGCCTGCTCCGCCAGCCCTCCTGGCTGCGCCTGCGGCCGGACCTGGCACCGGAGGACGCGGCGGCCGACCTGCCGGACGACCTGAGCTGACCCTCCGTCCCGGCCGAGCGCCCAAGCCGCGCCCCCAGCACCGGTACACATGTGACCAGGAACAGGGAACCGTCTGTCACAAAGACGGCATCCACACGCACCGCTTCCACAGCTCCCGGGGTCATCCTGGCTCCGGGATTCAGGAAGGGCGGAGCATGCAGGTCGAGAGACGGACCCGGCGCGGGCGGCTGGCGCGGCGGAGCTTTCTGGCCGCCGTGGCGGCCGTCGCCACCGCGAGTGCACGGGCGACGGCCCGAGGAAGCGGGTACGCCATGCCCACGCTCGCCTTCGCCGATCCCGCCGTCCAGCGCGACCTCGGCACCCTGTACGCCACCGCGCTCAGGGCCCTGGCCGACCGCCACACCGTCCCCGCCGACCCGGCGGTGTACGACAGGGCCGGCCTGCTCTCGTACCCGCCGGGCACCGTCGTACGGGCCGGTGGCGGGTATCCCGCTCCGCAGCGGTGGACACGGGACGCCGCCGTCAACGCATGGGGCGGGGTGAGCCTGCTGGCGCCGGCGGTCGGCCGCAACACCCTGTGGTCGGTGGTCGAGCGCGGTCCGCGGGGGCCGGTGGTGCAGCAGGACGACCAGTGGTGGGACCAGGTGGTGTGGATCCCGGCCGCCTGGCACCACTACCGGGTCACGGGCGACCGCGCCTTCCTGGCCCGGGCCCACCGGACCGCGCTCAACACGCTCGCCGCGCGCCGGGCCCGCGACTTCGACCCTGTGTACGGGCTGTTCCGCGGCCCGGGTTTCATGAACGACGGCATCTCCGGCTACCCGAGCCCGCCCGCCTCACCGCTCGTGCGCTCGTCCTTCGTCCTGGACCATCCCGGCGCGGAGAGTCTGATGTGCCTGTCGACCAACTGCCTCCACCACGCCGCCCACTCGGCGCTGGCGGACATGGCCGACCGCCTCGGGGAGCCGGAGCGGGCGAAGACCCTGCGGGCGGAGGCGGAGGAACTGCGGGAGGCGATCGACCGGCATCTCTGGCGCGAGGAGGCCGGGACCTACGCGTACCTCCTGCACGGTGACGGGACGGTCGACGCCTCCCAGGAGGGCGCGGGCCTGGCCCTCGCCGTGCTGTGCGGGGTGGCGGACCGGGGGCGGGCGCGCCGGATCCTGGACGGCGCGCACTGGCAGCCGTACGGGATCGTCAATGTATGGCCGCACTTCCCGCGGTTCGACGACGAGCGTCCGGGGCGGCACAACGTCATGGTGTGGCCGATGGTCCACGGCCTCTACGGCAACGCCGCCGCGAGCGCGGGCCGCACCGACCTGTTCGGGCGTTGCGTCGAACTCCTCGCCGCGCTCGTCACCGGCAGCGGCGGCGACTTCCACGAGCTCTACGACTCCCTGACCGGTGCCGTCGACGGCGGCTGGCAGGAGGGCGGCGGCGAGCGGATGGAGCACTTCGTCTCGCAGCCGGACCAGACCTGGTCGGCGACAGCGTATCTGCGGCTGATGCACGACGGTCTGTTCGGCCTGGACTTCGCCGAGGACGCGCTGCGGCTGCGGCCGTGTCTGCCGCCGCGGTGGGGGCCGGTGAGTCTGCGCGGGCTGCGCTGGAGGCGCATGACGCTCGACATCGCCCTGACGGGAGGCGGCGGCCGGGTGCGGGCGTGCACGGTCGACGGGCGTCCCGCCGAACCGGTGATTCGGGCCGACGGGACGGGACATCACACCGTGGACCTCGTCCTGGAGGTCTAGGCCCCGAGGTGTGCCGGCCCTCGTTCCCGCGCCCGATCCCACGCCCCGGCCCACTGAATAGCGTCGTACCCATGGACACGATCGATACGAGCGGACGGCTCGAAGAAGCCCTGGAACGCGTCCACGCAACCGGACCGGAGCGCCTCGGACGGCTCTCCAACCACGCCCCCATGGTCGTCGAGGCGCTCGCCGCACGCGGGCAGGCGGGCTCCGTGCACCACTGGCTGGACCTGTACCGGGACCACCTGGAGGACTTCCCGGACCGGGTGGCACCCGTCACCGACGACAACTGGCCCTCGGCGCTGGGCGATCGGCGCCGGGTGGCCGACTGGATCGACCATTTCTCCCGCGCGCTCGCCGAACAGCCGTGGCGGAGCGTCCTCGCCACATGGTGGCCGCGCCTGCTGCCGGGGCTGTACGGCGGCGCCACGCACACGGTGATCAGGGTCGGCCATGCCGTGCGCGCCCTGCGGGCCGGTGAGAACGCGCCGCGGCTCACCGAACTCGCCCACGCCCTGGGCTACTGGGGAGCCGCGCACCAGTCCGTCACCGGCCTCACCGAACTGCCGGGCGCTGTGACGGCGGCGGCTTCCCTGGACGCCGTCGAGCCGATCGCCGGGGGCGTGGCCGGCTTTCCCGCCCGGCTGGCGGCCGTGCGCCGACTGCCGCTGTGGGCACCGGACGTGACCGATCCGGACACGGCTCGCGCACGGCTCACCGAGCTGGTCGCGGCGGCCGTGCACCGGTACGCCACCCACGGGCACGGCGAGGAGACGATGCTGGTGCACGCGTCGACGGCCCCCAACGCCGTGCTGCGCACGCTGGATTCGCTGCCGCGCGAGCTGTGGGTGCCGAGCCTGCGCGCGGCCTGGTCGGCCACCGCGGCGGTCACCGCGATGTACCCGGCCGAAGCGGTCGACTACACACCGCCCGCCCGTCTCACGGCGCAGGAGGTCATGGCGGCGGCGCTCGCCCACGGTGACGAGCATGTCGTCAAGTTCGCCGACACGGCTCTGGACGTCGGCGACGAGCGGGCCCTGGCCGCGGCCCAGCGGGCGATCGAGATCAGCGTGCCACTGGTCTAGTTGGCGGCGACCAGCGCGTCTCCCAGGGCTGTGCGCGCGTACAGCACGTAGTGGCCCTGACGTCGGGAGGCGAGCAGGCCCGCCTCGCGCAGGGCGGCGAGGTGGGCCGACACCGTCGACGGGGCAAGGCCCTGCCGGTGGGCCAACTCCGTGGTGGAGGCAGGGGTGTCGAGACCGACGAGGACGGCGGCGCGCTGGTGACCGAGCAGTCGGGCGAGGGTCTCGGAGGGGCGCGGGGCGGTGTGGAGGCGGCCCATGCCGAGGGCGGGGTAGATGACGGTGGGCTGCCAGGGGCGGGCGAAGCCGCTGACCACGTCCGGCCACACGAAGACGCTCGGCATCAGCAGCACACCGCGTCCGTCGGCCCGTTGGGCGTCCGCGAGGTCGCCGTACATCCGCAGGGTGAGGGTGTGGCCGCTCCAGTCGATGCCCGGATGCAGGGCGCCGAGCAGCGCGTCCAGGCCGCCGTCGGCCGCCTGGCGTGAGCGGTGCGCGATGTCGGCCTCCAGCACGGCCCGGTGGCGCGGCCAGTCCCGGGCGAGCAGGGCGTGCCAGGCCAGTTCGGTGAGGTCGGCGAGACGGCGGACGGTCCCGGCGGGGTCGTCCAGGGCGGCGCGGCCCTGCGGTGACTCGGCGAGGCCCGGGGTGCAGGCGAGCGAGCGGGCCATCTCGGCGCGGGCCAGCGCCGGGTCGGTGGCCCGCATCCGGGCCAGTTCGTCGTCGAGGGAGGGGTGGGGCTCGTCGGGCGGCGCGCCCAGGAAGTCCGGGGTGTAGCCGCCGGGGCGCGGGACGAACAGCCACAGGAGCGAGAGGTCGATTCCGTCCAGGGTGCGGCCGAGGCGGCGCAACCAGGCGCGGTGGTAGCCGTGCCGGGCCGGCCGGCGCAGCATCCGCAGGGCCTCGTGGGTCTGGCACAGGGGCGAGATGGCGAACCGGCAGCGGGTCAGGTCGTCGGCGCCCAGATGCAGGGTGAGCGGCAAGGCGGCCTCCGTGGGCGGGGGGACCGATTCGGTCTGGATCGAAACAGTAGAGGCCCGCCGGGCCGGCCGAGCACCCTGGCTGCCCTCGGTCACCGACCCCGGAGGGCAGCGGGAAGATGGATGGCGTACGTCCGGCCGGGTGGCGCAGGGCCGCCGTCGTCGCGGCGCTGATGCTGGCGGCGTTCACCTTCAACACCACCGAGAACCTGCCGGTGGGCCTGCTGTCGGCGATGGCGGCCGACCTGGGGGTGTCACCGGGGGCCGTGGGCGCGCTGGTCACCGGGTACGGCCTGGCGGTGGCCGTGGTGTCGCTGCCGTTCGCCCGGGTCACCCGGTCCGTGCCGCGCCGCCATCTGCTCACGGGGCTCCTCGGGCTGCTGGCGCTGGCCAGTTGGGCTTCCGCGCTGCACGACGTCTCGTACGGGCTGCTGATGGGGGCGCGGGTGGTCACCGCGGTCGCGCAGGCGGCGTTCTGGGTGCTGATGGGGCCGGTCGCGGTCGGCCTGTTCCCGCCGGAGCGGCGCGGCCGGGTCATGGGGCTGCTGTCGGTGGGCGGTTCGCTGGCCACGGTGCTCGGCGTGCCGGGCGGGACCTGGCTGGGCGGCCACAGCGGCTGGCGTGCCCCGTTCGGGGTGCTCGGCGCACTCGCGCTGGTGTCGCTGGTCGTCGTCGCCGCCCTGCTGCCGACCTCGCGCCCCCAGGAGAGCCACGCGGCGTACGGCGCCGCTCCGGACCGGCGGCGGTTCCTCGTCGTCGTCTCCGCCACCGCCCTGTCGGTGACCGGGGTGTTCACGGCGTTCACGTATGTCGCCGTCCTGCTCCAGGACGTCGGCGGGTTCGGCGCGGGCGCGGTGAGCGGTGTGCTGTTCGCGTTCGGGGCGGCGGCGCTCGCCGGGGTCGCGGTCACCGGCCCGCTGCTCGACCGCTTCCCCCGTGCCACGCTCTCCGTGCCGCTGGCCACGCAGGCGACGGCCCTGCTCGGCCTGTACGCGGGCGCGGGCAGCCGGGTCGCGTCGGTCGCCCTGCTCATGCTGCTGGGCGCCTCGGTCGCGCCCGTGTTCATGGCCACGCAGAGCCAGGTGCTCCGGGTGGCGCCGGGCCGCACCGAGACGGCCCTCGCGGCGAACTCGGTGGCGTTCAACGTGGGGGTGGCCTTCGGCGCGCTTCTGGGCGGTGTTCTGCTGCCTGGCGTCGGGGTGCGCGGGCTGTTCCTGGTCGGCGGGCTTCTCACGGTGGGGGCACTGGCGGGGCCGGCGTGGCCCGCGCGACGGCTTGTCCCGCTGCCGGGACACCCGTAGCCGACCGCGGCGTGATTCACCTCCCGAATGGGGCGGTACGGCACGAGTCACCCTCCGAGGGGTCTATCGTGTCCGCATGTCCGTCCCCGAACTGATCCGTATCGTCTCCCGCGACTCGCCCATGGCGCTCGCCCAAGTGGAGCGCGTCCGCGCCGAGTTGGCCGTCCTGCATCCCGGTGTGCGCACCGAGGTCGTGCCGGTGAAGACGACCGGTGACAAGTGGATGGGCGTGCTGTCCCAGGTGGAGGGCAAGGGGGCGTTCACCAAGGAGGTGGACGCCGCGCTGCTGGCCGACGAGGCCGATCTGGCGGTGCACTGCCTCAAGGACGTGCCGGCCGACCGGCCGCTGCCGGCGGGCACCACGTTCGCCGCGTTCCTGAAGCGGGACGACATCCGTGACGCCCTGGTGCATCCGGACGGTCTCACCCTGGACGAGCTTCCGGAGGGGACCCGGGTCGGCACCTCCGCGGTGCGCCGGGTGGCCCAGCTCGCCGTCACCCACCCGCACCTCGAGTGCGTGCCGTTCCGCGGCAACGCCAACCGGCGGCTGGCGAAGCTGGCGGCCGGCGAGGCCGACGCGCTGCTGCTCGCGGCGGCGGGCCTGGAGCGCATCGGACGCGAGGACGTGATCAGTGAGGTGCTGTCACCGGAGACGATGATGCCGTCGATCGGCGCGGGCATCCTGGCCCTGCAGTGCCGGGAGGGCGACACCGACCTGATCGACGCGGTCAGCGGGCTGGGCGATCCGGACACCCACCGGGAGGCCACCGCGGAGCGGATGTTCCTGCACGTCCTCCAGGGGCACTGCAACAGCCCGATCGCGGGGTACGCGCGTGCGAACAACGGCGGCGAACTGTCGCTGCGGGCCTGTGTGTTCACGCCGGACGGGAAGACCCGGCTGAACGCCCACGAGTGGGCGGGCCGCCTCGATCCGGCCACCCTGGGCACATCGGTCGCGGTGGCACTGCTGCGTCAGGGCGCCCGCGAGATCATCGACGGCATCCCGCACTGAGGCCGACCCGCGGACCGGCCGCACGGCTCAGGCCGTGCCCTCCTCCGCCTGGTCGCGCAGGAAATTGCTCACCTGGTGGGCCAGGACGTCCCGGGTCGAGGGCGGATGGGTACCGACGGGCTCCTCGTGCAGCCCGATGCCGCCCGCCCACAGCCGGCGGTCGGCCCAGTCGTCGTCGACCCGCAGCTGGATCTGGATGTCGACCTGGCTGAGGGCCGCCTCCGGGCCGGCCGCGAACAGTACGGCGGTGGCGCGGCGCAGCGGGTAGACGTCGAAGCCCTCGATGAACTGTGAGTTGCGCCAGTCGATGAACGCGGCCTCGCCGTCGGGGCCGATCCGCACGTCGATCTGGCCGTCCTCGAGATGGATGGTGGAATGGCCGCTGCCGCGGTTCTCGACGGTCACACGGACGCTGAAGTAGGTGAGGCCGGCGGCGGCGTCGTCCCGGCCGCGCGGCGGCTCGGTGGCTTCCAGACGGTGGACGCGGACACGCAGGCCGGCATGCTCGTCGTACTCCTGCCAGTCCCCGACCACGTTCGGCTCGTACACAATCCACCTCTTCGACCTCAGAGAGCTGCTTCCTATCTGTGTGCTCAGTGCACTGTCAAATGAGCAGAATGCGCTGTGGCCAGGGAATTCACCCCCTTTGATCACTGATCAAGCCGTGCGCAGGAACAATCGGCGAAATGTGCCACGCATGCGGGTGAGGGTGCGTGCCGCACATCACGTTCCGGGCGGCGCGGTCAGCGGGCGAGCCGGCCGAGGAGTGAGGAGGCGGCGGCGATGCCGAGAGCGGCGGCCACGAACAGCACGGCGAGGTCGAGGGCGACGTGCGCATGCGTGCCGAGGAGGAGTCCGCGCAGGGCGTCCACCTGATAGCTCAGCGGGTTGAACCTGCTGATCGCCTGGAGCCAGCCCGGCATGATCGACACCGGGTACAGGGCGTTGGAGCCGAAGAACAGCGGCATGGTGATGGCCTGTCCGATGCCCATGAGGCGGTCGCGGCTGAGCACCACTCCGGCGATCGTCATCGACAGGCAGGAGAAGAAGGCGGAGGCGAGGACCACGATCGCCGCGACGCCGAGCAGCTTGAGCGGGTTCCAGGTCAGCGCCACACCCAGCAGTGCGGCGATGACGATGACGACGACGGCCTGGATCAGCGACTTCACCCCGGCCGCGAAGGCCTTGCCGGTGATCAGCGCCGAGCGCGGAGTGGGGGTCACCAGCAGCTTGTTGAGGATGCCCGCGTCACGCTCCCAGATGATCTGGATGCCGTAGAAGATGGCGATGAACATCGCGGACTGGGCGATGATTCCGGGGGCGAGGTAGTCGACGTAGGGGATGCCGCCGGTGGGGATCGCCCTGATGCGGGTGAAGGTCTGGCCGAAGATCAGCAGCCACAGGGCCGGCTGGACCGCACGGGTGTAGAGCTCGGTGCGGTCATGGCGCAGTTTCTGCAGTTCGACGGCGCACATCGCCCCCACCCGGGCGGGCAGCAGGCGCCAGCCCGCGCGGGGCCGGGGAGGCCTGAGGAGCAGGGCGATGCCGTCGGCGCGGTCAGCCGACACGGTGGGCGGTGCGGCGGGTGCTTCGGACATCGCGGAAATCTCCTGACTTGTCGTCGAGACCGCTGCCGGCGACCTCGCGGAAGACGTCCTCCAGGGTGGGCAGGGTGTCGGTGCCCCGGCGTTCGGCCAGGCCCCGGCGCAGCTCGGCCGGGGTGCCGAGAGCGCGGATCCGGCCGCGGTGCATCAGGCCGACCCGGTCGCAGTACTGGTCGGCCTCGTCCATGTAGTGGGTGGTGACCAGCACGGTCATGCCGGTGGCGTCCCGTACGGCGTTGATGTGCTCCCACACGCCGGTGCGGGCGATCGGGTCGAGGCCGATGGTCGGCTCGTCGAGGATCAGCAGGCGCGGCGCGCTGACCAGGGCCTGGGCGAGTTCGAGCCGGCGGACCATGCCGCCGGAGTAGGTGCCGGCCAGCCGGTCGGCCGCGTCGGTGAGGTCCACGGCGGCGAGGGCCTGGCCGACGCGTTCGCCGCGTTCACGGCGGGGGACGTCGAAGACCCGGGCGAACAGGGCGACGTTCTCGCGCCCGGTGAGCCCGGCGTCGGCGGAGAGCTGCTGCGGGACGTAGCCGAGCAGGCGGCGCACGGCCATCCGGTCCCCGGCGGTGTCGTGGCCGAAGACGCGCACCATGCCCGCGGGGACCGGCAGCAGGGTGGTGATGCAGCGGATCGCGGTGGTCTTGCCGGCGCCGTTGGGGCCGAGCAGCCCGAAGACCTCGCCCTCCCCCACGGACAGATCGAGTCCGTCGACCGCCCTGGTCTCGCCGAAGGTGTAGGCGAGTCCGGTGCAGGCGACCGCGTCGGCCGGTGCGGGGTCCGGCTTGTCCCGGTCGTTCGTCATGAGTCCTCTGCCTCCTCGTGCAGGTTGTCTGCGAGCTTCAGCAGGGCCGGGACGGCCGCCTCGAGCGCGGCGCGGTCCGCGGAGCCGAGTCCGGCGAGCCCCTGCCGTACGAGTTCACCGCGCCGCTTGCGCCACTCGGCGAGCCTCGCCCCGGCCGCGGCGGTCGGCATCAGCCGGGCGGCGCGGCGGTCGGCGGGGTTCGTCTCGCGGACCAGATAGCCCTGCCGGGACAGCTGGTTGACCAGGGTCGACACCGAATTTCCCGCCAGGTGCAGCTCCTTGGCGGCGTCCGAGATGCCGATGCCGGGCCGCAGCACCACCAGGCGCAGCAACTCGACCTCTCCGCCGCGCAGTTGCGGGTCGATCTGCCTGCGCAGCCGGCGCCTGAGGAGCCGCTGGACTCCGATCAGCGCGTCCATGAACTCGTCCGGGAAGGTCTCCGTCGCCACATTCGGAGATTACCTCTGTAGCAGAGGTAATTAACCCAAGGAACGGTCAAGCACGACAGGGCGTCACCGAGGGAGCACACGCTCCCAGTCGTTTTGCACCTTTTGTTTGGATGCTTCGGCTACGGGCATCTGCATTAAGTGCTTCGGACAGGAGGCACGTCCGCGGGAGCCGACCGGGCCCCGGATGCCTTCGCCGGTCCGCACGTGCCTTCCGCGGTGTCTGTCCACCCAGCACCGTCTGAGGAGGTGCGCGCGATGCGCGTCACCACCGGTACGAGGAAGCCCCACCCGCACGACGACGCCCCCGACACAGCCGACGCCTTCGAACGGCTCGCACGGCTTCCCGACAGCCCCGAGCGCAAGGCGCTCCGGGACGAACTGGTCCGGGACTGGCTGCCCATGGCCGAGCGGATAGCCGTCCGCTTCAAGGGGCGCGGCGAGGACCTGGAGGACCTCTACCAGGTCGCGGCCCTCGGCCTGGTCAAGGCCGTCGACCACTACGACCCGGCCCGCGGCCACGCCTTCGAGGCGTACGCGGTGCCGACCGTCACCGGCGAGATCAAGCGGCACTTCCGCGACCACATGTGGACCCTGCACGTTCCGCGCCGGGTCCAGGACCTGCGCAACCGGGTCCGGCAGGCGTCGAAGGAACTCTCCCAGACCATCCCCGGCCGGCCGCCGACCATCGCCGAGATCGCCCGGTACGCCCGGATGAGCCCGGACGAGGTGCGCACCGGCATGGAGGCCCTGGAGTGCTTCTCCGCGCTGTCTCTCGACGCCGAGATGCCCGGCACCGACGGCTACGCCCTGGCGGACGCCATCGGCGGTCCCGATCCGGCGTACGACGTCGTGGTGGACCGGGTGGCGGCCGTCCCCTGCCTCCAGGCGCTGCCCGAGCGTGAGCGCACCATCCTCTATCTGCGGTTCTTCGGCGGCATGACACAGAGCCGCATCGCCGAGCAGCTCGGCATCTCGCAGATGCACGTCTCCCGCCTGCTCAGCGCCTGCTTCGCCCGGCTGCGCGAGGAACTGCTCGCCGAGGCGGGCCGCAAGCCGCTGGTGTCCTGAGGACAGGACGGCGCGCGAACCGGGTCCGGGGGGGCCGGTCCGGGGGAACTCCGGCCGCTGCGGCCCGCCCCCGTTCGGGTGAAACCCGGCCCGGCCGCGCCGGGCCCGCGCCCGTTTCGGAGCCGACCCCGGGGTACTCGGCAGGCGCACGGGGCGGTTCCGGTTGGACACTGGTGACAGACCGGTGGCTGCCGGGCGACGAGACCAGGACGCGACTGCCATGAACCACGACACGACACGCCCCAACGGCACGGCCGAGGTCGTCTCCTCGCACTCCGTGTTCGGTGCGCCCTGCTGGGTGAGCCTGACCAGCCGCGACCTCGATGTCGCCGAGGAGTTCTACCGCGCCGTCCTCGGCTGGCGGCTGCGGCCCGCCAAGCTCGGTGACCGCTTCCGGATGGCCATGGTCGACGACACGCCCGTGGCGTGGATCGCCGCGGTGGCCTCCATGTGGCAGATGGCGGTGACCTGGACGCCGTACTTCGCGGTCCCCAGCGCCGACGAGGCCGCGGCCCGCGCCCAGGAGCGCGGGGGTACGACGGCGGTCGGACCGATCTCCTTCCCGCCCGGGCGCGCGGCACTGCTCGCCGACCGCGACGGGGCGACCTTCGGTGTCTGGGAGGGCGAGCTCTTCTCCGACTGGGAGAAGTGGCGCGCCGCATCGCCGACCTTCATCAGGCTGCACACCCGCGACGCCTTCGACGCCGCCATCTTCTACGGCGAGGTCCTGGACTGGGCGAGCGAGCGCTCCGGCTGCTGCGAGGTCCGCTACGAGGGCGGCGAGGTGGTGCTGCGCAGCGACGGCGACATCGTGGCGCGTATCGAGTCGGGCGCGCTCGGCGCGGCCCCGGACCCCACCATCCGCCCCCACTGGCAGATCCACTTCGCGGTCGAGGACGTGACGGCCTGTGTGCGGGCCGCGGAACGGCACGGCGGCAGCGTCCTGTCGAAGGGCAGCGAGGAGGCCGTGCTGCGCGACACCGACGGCGCCCAGTTCACGGTGACCTCGCGCCGGGAGCGCTGAACGGCCGGGCGAGGGGGAGTCGCTCAGACCGCCGTCGGTATGGGTGGTCGGCAGCGCGGTGACCACAACGACCACATACCCCATGACCAGGGGATACAGCAGCAGGGGGCCGACGAAGAGCCTCGGTGAAAGGAGGCCCCTCGTCGTGCGCGGCGCCGCCCGCAGCATGCCCCCGCGCGCGACGGGCGACACCGTCCGCGGGGCGGCGGTCGGCGGATGGAGCGGGTCAGCGGGCGGGGCGGGTGAGGAGGACGAGACTGCGCGCCTCCACCGTCAGCTGGGTGCCCGCCTTGTGCTCGGTCTCGTCCGGCGGCCCCTGCGGCTCGGCGGTGTCGATCAGGGTCGTCCAACGCTCCCCGTGGGCGACGTCGGGCAGCCGGAACTCCATCGGCTCCCAGTAGCTGTTGAGCAGCAGCAGGAAGGAGTCGTCCACGACGGGGCGCCCGCACCGGTCGGGCTCGGCGATGGCGTCGCCGTTGAGGAAGACGGCGACGGAGTGCGCGTCGCCGCGATGCCAGTCCTCCTCGGTCATCTCCCGCGCGTCCGGTGCCAGCCACACCAGGTCGGGCAGCGGCTGCCCGGCGTGGGTCGCGGTCTCACCGCGGAAGAACCGGCGGCGGCGCAGCACCGGATGGGCGGCGCGCAACCCGATGACGTACCGCGTGAAGTCGGCGAGTGCGCGCTGTTCGTCGGTCAGCTCCCAGTCGATCCAGGAGACTTCGCTGTCCTGGCAGTAGGCGTTGTTGTTGCCGCCCTGGGTGCGGCCGAGTTCGTCGCCGTGGCTGAGCATCGGAATGCCCTGCGAAAGCAGCAGCGTGGCAAGGAAGTTGCGCTGCTGACGGGCCCGCAGCTCCAGCACGCCCGGCAGCCGCGTCTCGCCCTCGGCGCCGCAGTTCCAGGACCGGTTGACACTCTCGCCGTCCTGGTTGTTCTCACCGTTGGCCTCGTTGTGCTTGTCGTTGTACGACACCAGGTCACGCAGTGTGAATCCGTCGTGCGCGGTGACGAAGTTGACGCTCGCACGCGGCCGGCGCCTGCTGTGCTGGTACAGGTCCGAGGAGCCGGTCAGCCGGGAGGCGAACTCGCCGAGCGTGTGCTCCTCCGCGCGCCAGAAGTCCCGTACGGCGTCCCGGTACTTGCCGTTCCACTCCGACCACAGCGGCGGGAAGTTGCCGACCTGGTAGCCGCCCTCCCCCACGTCCCAGGGTTCGGCGATCAGCTTGACGCGGCTGATCACCGGGTCCTGCTGGATGAGGTCGAAGAACGCCGACAGCCGGTCCACCTCGTGGAACTGGCGGGCCAGTGTGGCCGCGAGGTCGAAGCGGAAGCCGTCGACATGCATCTCGGTCACCCAGTACCGCAGCGAGTCCATGATCAGCTGGAGGACGTACGGGTGGCGCATCAGCAGGCTGTTGCCGGTGCCGGTGGTGTCGTAGTAGTGCCCCCAGTCGCCGTCCACCAGACGGTAGTACGAGGCGTTGTCGATGCCCCGGAAGGAGAGGGTGGGGCCTTTCTCGTTGCCCTCGGCGGTGTGGTTGTAGACGACGTCGAGGATCACTTCGAGGCCGGCCGCGTGCAGCGCCTTCACCATCGCCTTGAATTCGGTGACCTGCTGGCCGCGGGTGCCGTGGGCGGCGTAGGCGTTGTGCGGGGCGAAGAAGCCGATCGTGTTGTAGCCCCAGTAGTTGGACAGGCCCCGGTCCTGGAGAACGCCGTCCTGGACGAACTGGTGCACCGGCATCAGCTCGACGGCGGTCACGCCCAGCGAGGTCAGATGCCCGATGGCGGCGGGGTGCGCGAGTCCGGCGTAGGTGCCGCGGAGTTCGGCGGGGACGTCGGGATGGGTCCGGGTCAGACCGCGGACGTGGGCCTCGTAGATGACCGTGTCCGCGTACGGCCGACGCGGCGGCCGGTCGTCGCCCCAGTCGAAGGCCGGGTCGGTGACCACGCCGAGCATGGTGTGGCCCGCGCTGTCGGAGCGGGACGGGCCGTGCGGGGCGCGTTCGAAGAGGGAGGCGTGGTTGTCGACCTGGCCGTCGACGGCCTTGGCGTACGGGTCGAGAAGCAGCTTGCGCGGATTGCAGCGGTGGCCGAGCCCGGGGTGGAACGGGCCGTGCACCCGATAGCCGTAACGCTGCCCGGGGCCGGTCCCCGGCAGGTAGCAGTGCCAGACGAAGCCGTCGACCTCCGCCATCGGGACGGTGCGCTCGGTGCCGTCGTCCTCGACGAGGGCGAGGTCGACGTGTTCGGCGACCTCGCTGAAGAGGGCGAAGTTGGTGCCCTCGCCGTCGAAGGCGGCACCCAGCGGGTAGGGGTGCCCGCTCCACACGGGCACCCCTGCCTTGCGGCGGCGCTTCGCGGTCACCGGGCGTCCTCCAGGACACCGCTGGACGGGCTCGCGAGGGCCACGGCCGGCACCTCGCGGGGCACCTGGCGCACCGCGCGCAGGCTCGGCGCGGGCGCCACCGGGACCAGCGGCACACGCTCGCCGGCGCGGGCCCGCTGCGAGAACCAGATGACCTTGCTGCCGGTGTCGGTGGCGCAGCAGCCCCAGCCGTCGCTCATCGCGGCGATGCGCTGCAGACAGGCGCGCAGATCCTGGTCCGGGCGCAGTTCGGAGTCGTTCTCCCCGATGGCGGTGATCAGATGCTGTCCGTTCCACCACAGCTCGATCGAGGTGTTCTTGTCCGTCGCGTGCTCGTCGATGGCCGCCAGCAGCAGTTCGGCGCCGCGGCAGACCGGTTCGACCAGTGTCTCGAGGTCCCAGAGCCTGAGGTGTGCGGCCAGGATGCGCCTGACCTGTCCGACCCGCTCCGGGCTGACTTCCACGTCGAGGTGGTAGTAGCAGGGCACTGCGGTCTTCATCTTCGTTGGCTCCTCACCGGCGAAGCTCCCGCTTCTCCACGTCCCGGCGGGACGGGCCCCGAACGCGAAGCGTGAGCACTGATCGCTCCTGAGTCACCTCAAGCGTGAGAGCACTACGCCATTCGTGCAACACGAGCGCACTCCCGAGGTGGTTGAAGACCCAACAAGACGTTCCGTGGCCATACGTGCACCATGGGTGAAGACCTCTCTCCCGTGCGTGTCCTCCCCGGAAGGTGAACGGCGTCATGCTGCTACCGGCCAAAGCCGAAGTGGCCCGGCAACTGCGGCGGTACCGGGCCTGGGAGCGCGTCATGCTCGCCTCGCCCGCCGACCGCGCGGTGCGGGCCACCTTCGAGGACTCGGGCTACACGCTCTGCGTGCTGATGGGCAAACGCTGTGCCCGCGAGGCCGCGGACGCCGCCGAGCGGTATCTGCGCAGCAGCCTGGTCGCCTATCTCGGCGAGAGCGAGCGGCCCCGGGCAGAGACCGTCTGAGAGGGCGGCGTCGGCAGTCCCCCGCGCGGAGCGATCCCCATCCGTCGCGGTTCGTTCCCCCGATCGGGCGACTGGCCCGGTCTCCAGCACGGCGGAGGTGAGACCCATGAGTTCGACCCCGGTCATCGGGCGCATTCCGGTACGTGACGTCCGCCCGGTCGTGGAGTGCGGCAGGCGTCCGGCGAAGGCGGTCGCGGGAGAGACCTTCGAGGTCACCGCGACCGTCTTCCGTGAGGGCCATGACGCGGTGGCCGCCAATGTGGTCCTGACGGACCCGGAGGGCTCGCACGGACCGTGGACGCCGATGCGTGAGCTGGCCCCCGGCAGCGACCGCTGGGGCGCCGAGGTCACGCCCACCTCCGAGGGCCGCTGGACCTTCCGAGTCGAGGCCTGGAGTGACCCGGTGTCGACCTGGCGCCACCACGCCCGCATCAAGGTCCCGGCCGGTATCGACGTGGGCCTGGTCCTGGAGGAGGGCGCCGAGCTCTTCGCGCGGGTGGCCGCCGGGGTGCCCGCGGGACCGGGGCGCGCGGCGGTGCTGGCGACGGCGGAGGCACTGCGCGACGACTCGCTGCCGGCGGCGTCCCGGCTGGCGGCGGCGTTGACGCCGGAGGTGGACGCGGTGCTGGCCGCGCATCCGCTGCGGGAGTTCGTCACCGCCTCGGAGACCCTGCCCCTGCTCGTCGAGCGCGAGCGCGCCCTCTACGGCGCCTGGTACGAGTTCTTCCCCCGCTCCGAGGGCACCCCCCAGCAGCCCCACGGCACCTTCCGCACCGCCGCCCGCCGCCTGCCCGCGATCGCCGCCATGGGCTTCGACGTCGTCTACCTCCCCCCCATCCACCCCATCGGCACCACCCACCGCAAAGGCCCCAACAACACCCTCTCCGCCGGCCCCGACGACGTCGGCGTGCCCTGGGCCATCGGCTCCCCCGAAGGCGGCCACGACACCGTCCACCCCCAGCTCGGCACCATCGACGACTTCGCCTGGTTCGTCCAGGAAGCCCGCACCCACGGCCTGGAGATCGCCCTCGACTTCGCCCTGCAGTGCTCCCCCGACCACCCCTGGGTCCACAAACACCCCGAGTGGTTC
>NZ_JBEXCS010000137.1:0-18065 GCF_040605395.1 Streptomyces sp. NPDC005648
AGTTGCTCGCGTCCACTGTGTTAGTTCTGAGGCAACGACCGTGTCGTGTTCCGGTTGACAGCTTCATAGTGTTTCGGTGGTTATAGCGTGAGGGAAACGCCCGGTTACATTCCGAACCCGGAAGCTAAGCCTTACAGCGCCGATGGTACTGCAGGGGGGACCCTGTGGGAGAGTAGGACGCCGCCGAACAATCATTGAGAAAGGCCCACGCCAATTGGCGTGGGCCTTTCTGCGTTTATGCTCAGCCGTATGCGCTATGACCTCGTCATCTTCGACAACGACGGCGTACTCGTCGACAGCGAGCCCATCTCCAACCAGCTGCTGGCCGCCTACCTCACCGAGCTGGGGCACCCGACGTCGTACGAGGACTCGATACGGGACTACATGGGTGCCGCCATGCACCGGGTCCATGAGCTCGTCCTGGAGCGGACCGGGCGGCGATTGCCGGCGGACTTCGACGATGTCTTCCATGCGCGGGTGTTCGCCGCGTTCCAGCGGGAGCTGAAGGCCGTGGCCGGGGCCACCGATGTGCTGGAGGAGCTGGTGGCGAGCGGGGTGCCGTACTGTGTCGCCTCTTCCGGGAGTCATGAGCGGATTCGGGTCGGGCATCGGACGACCGGTCTCGACCGGTGGTTCGGGGAGGGGCGGATCTTCAGCTCCGAGGACGTGGGGCGGGGGAAGCCGGCGCCCGATCTCTTCCTGTACGCGGCCGAACGGATGGGGGTCGCGCCGGAGCGGTGTGTGGTGGTGGAGGACTCGCCGCTGGGAGTGCGGGCGGCTTTCGCAGCTGGAATGGACGTCTACGGCTTCACGGCCATGACGCCTGCCGAGCGGCTCACCGGGGCGACGCAACTCTTCTCGTCCATGGGGGAGTTGTCAGGGCTGCTGCACTGACATTTGTCATCCCGAGCTCCGGACGATCGTTTCTACTGGCCAGGGGGTGCCGGGCGGCAGGCTGAGGGCATGACGACGAAGACGAGCAACAGCGACAAGGCGAACAAGCAGAGCACCTTCGGGCCGCTGATCGTGGACGTGGCGGTGCCTGTCGGGTCGTACTACCTCTTCAGGGACGCGTTCGGCGCCGGCACCTTCGCCGCCCTCGCGCTGAGCAGTGTGGTGCCTGCCGTGCGGACCGTGTGGAGCGCTGTGAGGGAGCGGAAGGCGAACGCGCTCGCCGCGCTCATCCTGGTGGTGAACGTGGTGTCGTTGGCGCTGAGTTTCCTCTCGGGTGACCCGCGGCTGATGCTCGCCAAGGACAGCGGGGTCAGCAGCGTGATCGGGATCGCCGTCCTCGTGTCGGTGGCGATGGGCCGGCCGATGATGACCGAGGGGTTCAAGCCCTTCCTGACGCGGGGCGACGTGGCGAGGGAGGCCGCCTGGGAGCGGCTGGCGGTCGGGTCGGCCGCGTTCCGGCGGCTGGAGCGGGTGTTCTCGGTGGTGTGGGGTGTGGCGCTGCTCGGGGAGTGCGTCGCGCGGATCGTCGGGGCGTACACGGTGCCCGTCGACACCATGGTCTGGCTCGGGTCGCTCATCCTCGCGGGCACGATCACGCTGGCCCTCGTCGTCAGCCGTAAGGTCGCCGCCGAGCCGATGGCGCGGATGATCACCGTCGAGGTGACCGCCGCCGACGCCACCGTGGTTCCCGAGGTCGCTGTCGCCGCCTGAAGGCACCGAAGTGGCACCGAAGTGGCACCGAAGGTAAAGCTGAAGGAAATTCATCTTTGGCTGGATCTACCCAGGGGTAGCCAGGGGCCCTACGCTCGCCGCCATGACAGATGTGCTGCGGCGCGGTAGGGCCTCTTTGGCGTTCAGTTTCCTCGTTCAGGGCGCCACCTTCGCCCTTCTGGTGACCCGTATCCCGGCCATCCAGGACCGGTACGGCGTCTCCGACGCGCTCCTGCCGGCCTTCCTGGCCGCGGTGCCGATCCTGGCCGGTGTCGGCAGCGTGACGACCGAGCAACTGGTGAAGCGAATACGGCCCAGTCTGCTGCTGCGCTGCCTCCAGCCCGTGGTGATGCTGGCTCTGGTCGGCGTCGGGTCGGGCGACCAGCTGCTCGAGCTGGGCGTGGCGCTCGCTGCGTTCGGGCTCGCCGTGGGTGGCCTCGACGCCTCGATGAACATGCTCGGTGTGAGCCTCCAGCGGGCGTACGGGCGCAGCATCATGCTCAGCTTCCATGCCGCGTTCAGCCTGGGCGGCATCTTCGGGGCCTCGCTGGCCTGGGTCGGCGCGCACTGGCATCTCGCGCTGTGGGTGCTGTACCTGCCGGTCGTGGCGGTGCTGCTGCCGGCCGCGCTGGTGGCGAGCCGCTGGTATGTCGACGGGGACGCCTCCACCGCCCAGGAGCAGGAGGCGGGTGCAGCCCAGGGGCAGGGCATCGTCTTCAAGCTGCTGCTGCCGCTCTGCCTCGTCATGACCTTCGCCTACATCGGCGACTCGACCGTCTCCAACTGGAGCGCGAAGTACCTGAAGGACGTGCTCGGCAGCTCGGAGCAGCTGTCCACCGTGCCGTACAACGTGTACATGGTGACCACACTGCTCGGGCGGTCGCTGGGGGACACGGGCGTACGGCGGTTCGGGGCCGTCGCGGTGGTGCGGCTGGGGGCGCTGGTGGCGGCGCTCGGGTTCGCGGTGGTGGCCCTGGCGCCGGGGGCGTGGGTCGGCATGCTCGGGTTCACGTTGCTGGGCCTGGGGTTGTGCGTGCTGGTGCCGCAGACCTTCGCCGCGGCCGGGCGGCTGTTCCCGAACGCGTCCGATGCGGCCGTGGCCCGGCTGAACGTCTTCAACTACGTCGGGTTCCTGATCGGCTCGCCGCTCGTCGGTGCTCTGGGCGACGCCTGGAGCTATCGCGGGGCCATGCTCGTGCCGATGGTGTTGGTGCTGGTGACCCTGGTGTACGCCCGCTCGTTCGCGCCCTCGTCGGACCGATACGGTGGCGGGCATGAGCGGCCGCGCACAGCTGATGTGGGACGAGGCAGTAACGGGCTATGACTTCGGTCCGGACCATCCGATGGATCCGGTCCGGCTCGCGCTGACCCGGCGTCTTGTCGATGCCTTCGGGCTGGACAAGGACGTCGAGGTGGTGGCGGCGAAGCCCGCCGGGGAGTCGACGCTGCGGCTCGTCCACCGGCAGGACTACATCGAGGCCGTGAAGGCGGCCTCGATGGACCCGGAGGCCGCCCGGGGGGCGTACGGGATCGGGACCATGGACGATCCCGCGTTCGCCGGTATGCACGAGGTGTCCGCGATGATCGCGGGGCAGTCGGTGGGCGCCGCGGAGGCCGTGTGGCGCGGGGAGGCCCTGCACGCCGTGAACTTCGCGGGCGGGCTGCACCACGCGATGCCGGGAGGCGCGTCCGGGTTCTGCATCTACAACGACGCCTCGCTCGCCATCGCGCGGCTGCTGGAGCTGGGCGCCGAGCGGGTCGCCTACATCGACGTGGACGTCCATCACGGGGACGGCGTACAGGCCGCCTTCTGGGAGGACCCGCGTGTGCTGACCGTCTCGCTGCACGAGCATCCGCGGACGCTGTTCCCGCAGACCGGCTGGCCGGAGGAGACCGGGGCGGAGGCGGCCGAGGGGTCGGCGGTGAACCTCGCGCTGCCCGCCGGGACCGGGGACGCGGGCTGGCTGCGGGCGTTCCACGCCGTGGTGCCGGAACTCGTCGCCGATTTCCGGCCGCAGGTGCTGGTGACCCAGCACGGCGCCGACACCCACTTCGAGGACCCGCTCGCGCATCTCGCGGTGTCGCTGGACGCGCAGCGGGCCGTCCAGGTCGCCTGCCATGAGCTGGCGCACGAGTACGCCGACGGGCGGTGGATCGCGTTGGGCGGTGGCGGGTACGCCGTGGTGGAGGTCGTGCCGCGGTCGTGGACACATCTCGTGGCGATCGCCGCGGGGCGGGAGATCGCGCCGGAGACGGTGATCCCGGAGGGCTGGCGGCAGGAAGTCTTCGCACGGACACGGCAGTTGGCGCCGGCCCGGATGACGGACGGGCGGTGGCCCGTGTCCTACGCCGGGTGGGAGGCGGGCTACGACCCCGCGGACCGGCTGGACCAGGCGGTGCTGGCGACTCGGCGGGCGGTGTTCCCGCTGCGGGGCCTGCTGGCGTGACCCGGAGGCCCCGCCGGCAAACCTCCCCGTCGGATCTGGAGCAGCTGGATCAGGGGCAGCTGGATCAGGAGCAGATGCTGATGTCCGAGTTGTAGTAGATGTCGATCGTGCCGCTCCAGTTCATGCACTCACCGGCCTTGGGCTCGTCCTTGTACACCGGGCCCGCGTAGCTGGTGTAGGAGCCGTAGTCCTTGGCCGGAGCGTTGCCGGTCGGCCAGGTGTCGAGCGTGACCTCCATGAACATGCGCTTGCCGGGGTTGTTGCGCACGGTCACGGCGCACAGCTGGGCGGCGCCGGTGCTGTAGGTGACGTAGGTGGTGCCGATGACCGTGGACTGGGACGACTTGATCGGAGTCGACGCGACGACCCGGAATCCGGTGCCGCAGGCGCCGTTGTAGGCACCCGCCGTGGCCGCGGAGGCCGGCGTGGTCGCGGCGAGCGTGCCGCCCAGGGCGAGGACGGCGAGGGCGCCGGCGGTGACTGCCTTGCGGCGGATCTGCTTCATGGTGTTCCCCCGTTGATGTCTTGGTGTGCGATGACGTCTTGGTGTGCGTCGGTGTCCTGTGTGGACCACTCGCAAGATGAGACCTGGCGGCCGCCCGGACAGTTGTGGGCTGTTGTGTCGCTGTTCCGTCACCGGTGTCACAGGGGGCGTTACGCCAACTGTGCGGTGTTTGCCCGTTCGTGTGGCCGCGCTCGTCCGGGTCCGTCACCATCGCAGACGTGTTGAGCACCGGAGCCCTGCGCGCTCATCTCCTGGCGGCCCGTCTCGCGGGGCCGGTCGCCACGTCCCGTGAGGAGAGCCTGCGGAGCTATCGGCTCTTCGCCGCGCGCGACCCCCGTGTGCTGATCGGACTCGATCCCGAATGGACATGGGATCAGCGGGACCTGATCGAACTGATGGCGGACAAGTGTGGAGTTTCGTCCGATCCGCAGCATGTTTCGGGTCATGATGTGATCGATCCAGAGCGGACGTTGACCGCCCTGGACGCCTTCGCGGAGCGGCTCGCCGCTGCGGCCCAGAGCGGCGCGTCCGTGCTCCTCGGCACCGGCCATCCGCACCGTCTGCTCGGGTTCTACGCCGCGCTTGCGGACGCGCTGTCGGCGGCGGGATGTACCGTCCTCACCCCGGCGCATGGTCGCTGTGTCGACATAGTGACCCGGTTCGGTCTACGCACGTACAACCTTGAGTACGTACAACGAGTCGCGCTCGTCCGCGAACCGGGGACGTCGAGCCCCGGTTGTGCGACCGGCGTGCACACGCATTCGCCGCTCCCGGTTCGGTTCGCGCTGGCCGCGGCCGCGGAGGCCGGCGGGCCGCTGCCCGACCTTGTCATCGGGGACCACGGGTGGGTCTGCGGAGCAGGTCAGCTGGGGTTTGAGGCCATTGGTCTGGCGGATACTGATGACCCAGCGCTCTTTGTGGGGGAGGCTGAGGGGGTCGTGTCCGTAGTCGTTCCACTTGATGACGCTGTGCGGTCTGATTACTACCGGCCGCTTACCCGCTACGTACTCAATCGAGCGTGTCTGTCACAGTAGGCCGCCGATGGGTGCACCTCTTCCCCACTCGCATCACCCGCCCCTACATTGGGGAGTGAGCACGCAGCGACGAAGAGTCACCGGAAGGGGAAGCCGGTGGCCGTCGAGTGCGGAAGGTTCAGGTGTGTCATGGCTGCTGAGCAGAGGCCTCTGAGCGAGGTTCAGTTCCTTACCGTGGCGGAGGTCGCCTCGGTGATGCGAGTGTCGAAGATGACCGTGTACCGCTTGGTGCACAGCGGTCATCTGCCCGCGATCCGGGTGGGGCGGTCCTTCCGCGTCCCCGAGAACGCGGTTCATGAGTACCTCCGTGAAAGCTATGTGGGGGTGGAAACCGCCTGACGACCGTGGTCCGGGGGGATCCTCAGGGCACTTCAGGGATCTCCCCCGACTCCTCGATTACGACCTCAGCGCTCGGACGGGTAGGCTGGCCCCTCGTAGGTCGTATGGGCCCCGGCGCCCAGCACCGAGTGATGAGAAGTGAGCGAGGGTAGTCGTGGGCTCTGTTATCAAGAAGCGGCGCAAGCGGATGGCTAAGAAGAAGCACCGCAAGCTGCTCAAGCGCACGCGCGTTCAGCGTCGTAACAAGAAGTAAGGCGACGCGGCGAAAGCAAGCGTGTTTGTGGCCCCCCACCGCAGCGGTGGGGGGCCACACGCATTCGCCGCTCGATCGGCAAGGCCTCGATTGGCGGGGCGCGATAGGCGGGGACTCGCTTCGCGGGCTCCGTGCATACGTATACGGCTTTCACATGGCCTGGTCTGATCGTACGTCTGTGTATGTCGTCACTTCGTGCATTGGGCGGTCATCACAGCGCAACATCGACCCGCTAAGTTGGCCACACACGGGGAACACGGCAGGCTACGACTGTTCGGACCGTCTCGAAGGAAGGCGCTGATCTTGGGCAAGGTCGTGCTCGTGACCGGAGTGGCCCGCAGGCTGGGGGGCCGGTTCGTACGACGGATCCAGCGTGACCCGCAGGTGGACCGGGTGATCGGCGTGGACGCGATCCCTCCCGAGCACCATCTCGGGGGCGCCGAGTTCATCCAGGCCGACATCCGGCAGCCCGGTATCGCCCGGGTGCTCGCCGAGACGGGCGCCGACACGGTCGTACACCTGGACGTGACGGCGATGGCGCTCGGCAGTGGCAGCCGGACCACGGTCAAGGAGACCAATGTCATCGGCACCATGCAGCTGCTCGGCGCCTGCCAGAAGTCGCCGACGGTCGAGCGGCTGGTGGTGAAGTCCAGTACGAACGTCTACGGCTCCGCGCCCCGCGATCCGGCCGTGTTCACGGAGACCACCCCGCCCAAGTCGCTGCCCTCCGGCGGGTTCGCCAAGGACACGGTCGAGGTCGAGGGGTATGTACGGGGCTTCGCGCGCCGGCGGCCCGATGTGGCCGTCTGTGTGCTGCGGTTCGCCAACATCCTGGGGCCCGCCGCGGACACCCCGCTCGCCTCGTACTTCGCGCTGCCGTTCCTGCCGACCGTGTTCGGCTACGACCCGCGGCTGCAGTTCGTGCACGAGGACGACGTGATGGAGGTGCTGCGGATCGCCTCGCACGAACCGGAGCGGGGCACGCTCAACAGCGGCACCTTCAACATCGCCGGCGACGGCGTCCTGCTGCTGTCGCAGTGCTCGCGGCGGCTCGGGAAGCCGACCGTGCCGCTGCTGCTGCCTGCCGTGAACTGGGCCGGTTCGCTGGTGCGCACGCTGGGCGTGACCGACTTCTCGCCCGAGCAGATCCGGCTGCTCACCCATGGCCGGGTCGTGGCGACCCAGCAGATGCGCGAGACGCTCGGGTTCCGGCCCAAGTACACGACGGCCGAGACCTTCGCGGACTTCGCCCGCAGCCATGGCCCCGGGCTGCTGCCGCCGGAGGCCCTCTCGGGGGCCGTCGAGCGGATCGCCGCACTGCCCGCCCTGGGCGGGGGCCACCCCCCGACGCAGAGCGCCAACTGAGGAGCGCATCAACGATGGCGGATGCCAAGGTCATTCCGTTCGACGACGACCGGTCCCGCGGGAGCGCCGTGCAGCGGCCGCCGCGGCGCCGTGGCGCGGGGAGCCGGCGCAAGACCACCTCCGAACCCGTGCTGGTCGGCGACGTCCAGCCCCTGCCCAGCAGGGCGTCCGCGCAGGATGATGTTCCCGTGACGCGTGAGGAGCAGCAGCCCGAGAGGCCGCAGGACGAGGGTGGCCTGGAGCGGCGTATCGCGCACGGGCTGGACTTCCTGCGCCGCCGGCTCACCGGTGACTACGAGGTCGACGACTTCGGTTACGACGAGGAGCTGACCGACCAGGTTCTGATGTCCCTGCTGCGGCCGGTGTACGAGAAGTACTTCCGGGTCGATGTGAAGGGCGTCGAGAACATCCCGTCCGAGGGCGGCGCGCTGATCGTCGCCAACCACTCGGGGACCCTCCCGATGGACGGCCTGATGATGCAGGTCGCCGTCCACGACAACCATCCGGCCGGCCGGCATCTCCGTCTCCTCGCCGCCGACCTGGTCTTCATGCTGCCGGTCGTCAACGAGCTGGCCCGCAAGCTGGGGCACACCCTGGCGTGCGCGGAGGACGCCGAACGTCTCCTCGGACAGGGTGAGTTGGTCGGCGTGATGCCGGAGGGCTTCAAGGGCATCGGCAAGCCCTTCTCCGAGCGCTACAAGCTCCAGCGTTTCGGCCGCGGCGGCTTCGTCTCCACGGCCCTGCGCAAGGGTACGCCGATCATCCCGTGCTCGATCGTGGGCGCGGAGGAGATCTACCCGATGATCGGCAACGCGAAGACCCTCGCGCGTGTCCTGGGCTTCCCGTACTTCCCGCTGACGCCGACCTTTCCGTGGCTGGGGCCCCTGGGTGCGATCCCGCTCCCCACGAAGTGGACGATCCAGTTCGGCGAGCCGATTCTCACGGACGGGTATCCGCCGGAGGCGGCCGAGGACCCGATGCTGATGTTCAACCTCACGGACCAGGTGAGGGAACAGATCCAGCACACCCTGTACAAGCTGTTGGTGCAGCGGCGGTCGGTGTTCTTCTAGGGGGTCCGTCCCCAGGGTGTGTGCGGGTACGGCGGTGGGGGCGGCCCTGGTGGGAGGGGCGCCCCCTTGGTGTTGTGCCGTTCTGTCTACGAGCTCGAGTTCTCGCCCTCGATGCCCAGGCCGGGCAGGAGGCCCGGGAGCAAGGGGGGGATGGTGACGTCCGAGTTGGCGGACGGGGAGCTGCTGGTGGACGGGGAGGCGGTGCCGCTCGTCTTGGGCGGGTCGAGCAGGCCGCCGGTGTTGCCGCCGAGCAGGCCCTCGTTGCCGCTGGAGGCCGACTTGCTGGGGTCGGCGGAGCGGCCGCCCTCGGAGGTGCCGTCGCCCGCGCCGGGGTGGGTCGAGCCGTGGTCGGAGCCGGAGGTGCCGGTCGGCGCCGTGCCCGAGCCGTGCCTGCTGTCGGAGCCGCCGCCCTGGGCCGGGGGCTGGGGCAGCAGGGACTGCAGCGGGGCGACCTCTTCGTCTATGGCGTCGAAGACCGAGGAGACCTCCTGGCTGACGTCCCCGAGCTGGACCGGGAGCTTCTCGCGCAGGGCGCCCCAGGCCTCGCGGTGCGAGCGGGAGAAGGCGGAGAGGGCCTGGATGGGGCCCAGCGAGTTCGGATCGCGCTCGTACGCCTCGTGCAGCAGGCGGTGGCCCTCGGAGGCGTCGTGGGTCATGCCCGACAGGGTGCGGCGGATCTCGCCGACCGACTCGTGGTCGAGATGGCCGCCGCGGCCTCGGTCGAGCAGCCGGCGGGCCTCGTTGAACCGGGTCGAGGCGAGGTCCAGATAGGCCTGGCCCTGCTGGTCGGCGCCGTCGGTGAGGTAGTTGAGCTTGAAGTCCTCGATACCGCGCTTGAGGCCGTAGAGCGAGTCACCGGGCAGCGCGTCCGAGCTGGCGGCGGCGACTCCGCCGAAGGCGCCCGCGGCGACACCGACGCTGAGGCCGCCCGCGGCGAGGCCCTTGGTCAGCCGGGAACGCGGTCGCAGCTTGCCCAGCGGGCTCGCCCGGTGTGTGCCCCGGGAGCGGTGGGACCGCTGCTCCGGTACCGAAGGGTCCGCCACCTCGCCGCCGGTGCCCTCCTGCAGCATGGCCTCGAACGCGGCCACCAGCTGGGCCCGCTGGACGACCTTGACCTCGGGGTCCAGCTCCGGCCTGGGCAGCGCGCCGAGGTCGACCACGAGGGCCAACAGCTCGGCCTGCTCCGGTCGTGCCGCACCGGGCGGGGTCGGCGGTGGTCCTTCGGACTGCTCGGCCGCCGTGTCCCGGTCGGGCTGCTCGTCCAGGGCCTGGGCGAAGGCGTTCGCCCGCCGGTGCGCCGATACGTTCGCGATCACTGGCGGCACCTCCTCTCGTCATCACGGTCGACTCCCCAGGGGGTCCTGAGGGTTGCACGCCCCGGACGCATCCACACGATCGGGTGATCGGAGACGGCCAGGGAGTGACCACAGGGAGCCTGCATCCCGCACAACGAGTGGCGCGGCACTTGGGTTACGGACGACGGATGATCGGATCGGGAAGTCAACGGACTTTCACTGACGGTGAGTTGGACGTCACTGAGGGCTGCGGCCGGGGTCGGCTCAGCGCGCGTCTTCCGGCAGGAGGCGGGCGAGGGTGCGGACGGCCCGGTACTGGAGCGTCTTGATGGCGCCCTCGTTCTTGCCCATCACGCGCGCGGTCTCGGCGACGGAGAGCCCCTGCAGGAAGCGCAGGGTCACGCACTCCTGCTGCTGGGGGTTGAGCCGGCGTACGGCGTCCAGCAGCGCGGCGTTCGACAGGGACTCCAGGACGGAGTCCTCCGGCGAGCGCTCGACCTCGTTGGCGTCGAGCATCTCGCCGGTGGTCACTTCCAGCCGGAAGCGGCTCGACTTGAAGTGGTCGGCGACCAGGTTGCGCGCGATCGTGACCAGCCAGGCACCGAAGTCGCGGCCCTGCCAGGTGAACGTGCCGATACGGCGCAATGCGCGCAGGAACGTCTCGCTGGTGAGGTCCTCGGCGGTGGCCTTTCCGCCCACGCGGTAATAGATGTACCGGTAGACGGTGTCGCTGTACTGGTCGTAGAGGCGTCCGAAGGCGTCGGGCTCGCCGGCCTGGGCGCGCTCGACCAGGTCCATCATCCGGGCGCTGTCACTGTCCGCCGCGGGACGGCGGGCGGTGGTGGCGGCGCCGGTCGTGCGGCCCCTTCTGCCGACGGCGGCGCTGCCCTCGGCGAGGGCGTAGCACGGGCCGGCGGGGGCGGCTGTGGCTACGGCGAGGACGGGGACGGCGTACGCGGTGGGGACGAAGCCGCGCAACAGGTCTTGGACCGTTGCGCGCAGCGTAGCCAGGCCCGAGGCGTCAACCCCGACGTGTGGGTACACGGGACTCCCAGAGGCAGAGCTTCCATCACGTGCAGTGCGGGACCGTTCACCCGTCGTAGCGACGGAGGGGTACCGGTTTGCGTCTGAGGAGAATAACGCTTCGTGCAGGCGCTGCTACACCGAGTTGCTCAAAACTTCGATTACGTCGCTTCTGTAACCGAATGAGGCATGGTGAAGTGCCGGAGGGTGACCGGTTGTTGATCAGATGGGATCGAGTTTCGGTCGGGTCCGGGGCGTGTTGTGGCTGTGCGCCGACAAGAGGACTGAGAGGGCGATTCGGGGGGTACGCCTTGTATTTCGGGCGCGCGTGTTCCGCGGCTCTAGCGGCGGCGGCGATGCAGCGCGATGGCCGCCGCGGTACCTCCGGCGACCGCGCCCACGCCCGCTGCCGCCGGGATGCCCACCTTCGCGGCCTTGCGGCCGGTCCTGTAGTCCCGTAGGCGCCAGTCCAGTTGCCGCGCGTGTTTGCGGAGCTTGGTGTCCGGGTTGATGGCGTAGGGGTGGCCCACCAGGGACAGCATGGGGATGTCGTTGTGGCTGTCGCTGTAGGCGGCGCAGCGGGTCAGGTCGAGGCCCTCGGCCGCCGCGAGGGCCCGGACCGCCTCCGCCTTCGCGGGGCCGTGGAGGGGTTCGCCCACGAGCTTGCCCGTGTAGACGCCGTCCACCGATTCGGCGACCGTGCCGAGGGCGCCCGTCAGGCCGAGCCGGCGGGCGATGACCTGCGCGATCTCCACCGGTGCGGCCGTGACCAGCCACACCTTCTGGCCCGCGTCCAGGTGGGCCTGGGCGAGGGCGCGGGTGCCGGGCCAGATGCGCTCGGCCATGTACTCGTCGTAGATCTCCTCGCCGATCGACTGGAGTTCGGCGACGCGGTGGCCCTTGACGATGGAGAGGGCCGAGTCGCGGGCCTCCTGCATGTGTTCCGGGTCCTCGGAGCCGGCCAGCCGGAACCACGCCTGCTGCCAGGCGAATCGGGCCAGGTCGCGGGTCTCGAAGAACTTCCGCTTGTACAGGCCACGGCCGAAGTGGAACAGGGAGGCGCCCTGCATCACGGTGTTGTCGAGGTCGAAGAAGGCGGCTGCCCTGTCGTCGCCGAGCACCGGGAACTCCGGTTCCTCCGGCGGGACGTCCTGCGACGACTTGCGCGCTGCCTCCGCCGAGGCCTCGCCTGCCAACACGCTTCGCGCCGTGGCGGAGCGCCTACGGGGAGTGAGCCATCCGAGAGCGGCCATGTCGTGAGCATAGCCAGTTTGTTCGGAGCTTCCGGAGTCGAGAGGTTTGGAGGCTGTGAACTCTCCGCGACCGCGTCGTTAAACAGGCGGGACAATGGCCGACATGGCTCCCATCTTCCGGCGCAAGTCCGCCCCGTATGAGCGATTGGTCACTCTCGTAGGCAAGTCCGACTGTCATCTGTGCGAGGACGCGCGGGCGGTGGTGGAGAAGGTCTGCGCCGAACTCGGCGTCCCCTGGGAGGAGAAGGACATCAACCAGGACAAGGAGTTGTACGACGAGTACTGGGAGCAGATCCCGGTGGTACTCGTCGACGGCAGGCAACACACCTTCTGGCGGGTGGACGAGGGTCGCCTCCGCAAAGAACTGACCGAGTAGTACAAGGCCGTACGGGACGTCGCTTAGGATCGGTGGCGGTCTGGTCTTGGGGGGCGGGATTCACTAGGAGTGTGTCGGTTTTGCCCCCAGGGATACGCCTGAGACGTGTGTGCGTGACCCCGGTCACGTTGGCCGGGCAAAACGGACACCATCTTTGTGCACGCGTTCACAAAGACATAGCCTGCTGTCGACGGGGCGGTCCGGGTACGTGTGACCGCCTACAGCCCCGCTCTACCCGCAGGAGCACCGTGGCAACTGGCCGAACTCACCGACCGGCGACCCGTAGCCGAGGGATTCCCGAGGCCACCGTCGCCAGGCTTCCGCTGTACCTACGAGCCCTGACCGCGCTGTCGGAGCGCTCGGTACCCACGGTGTCGTCCGAGGAACTCGCCGCCGCCGCGGGGGTCAACTCCGCGAAGCTGCGCAAGGACTTCTCGTACCTGGGGTCGTACGGGACCCGCGGGGTCGGCTACGACGTCGAGTACCTCGTCTACCAGATCTCCCGCGAGCTGGGGCTCACCCAGGACTGGCCGGTCGTCATCGTCGGTATCGGCAATCTCGGCGCCGCGCTGGCCAATTACGGCGGGTTCGCCTCCCGCGGCTTCCGGGTCGCGGCTCTCATCGACGCCGACCCGGCGATGGCCGGCAAGCCGGTCGCGGGCATCCCCGTGCAGCACAGCGACGACCTCGAGAAGATCATCGAGGACAACGGTGTGAGCATCGGCGTGATCGCGACCCCCGCCGGAGCCGCCCAGCCGGTCTGCGACCGGCTCGTGGCCGCCGGGGTCACCTCCATCCTGAACTTCGCGCCGACCGTGCTGACCGTCCCGGACGGTGTCGACGTACGGAAGGTCGACCTCTCCATCGAGCTGCAGATCCTCGCCTTCCACGAACAGCGCAAGGCCGGCGAGGAGAGCGCCGCCGGAGCCGACGGTTCCGGGCCGGTCGCCGCCGCGCACAAGGAGTCCGCCGAGCAGGGGCCCGACGGGGACGTACCCGCCGTGATGCCGGCATGAGTCTCCTCGTCGTCGGGCTGAGCCATCGCAGCGCCCCGGTCAGCATCCTGGAGCGGGCCGCGCTGGGCGCGGACGCGCAGGTCAAGCTGTTGCAGGACACGGTCGCCGCGGAGCCGGCCGCGGAGGCCGCGGTGCTGGCCACCTGCAACCGCATCGAGCTGTACGCCGACGTGGACAAGTTCCACGCCGGTGTCGCCGAGCTGTCCACGCTGCTCGCCCAGCACAGCGGGGTGGGACTGGACGAGCTCACGCCGTATCTCTACGTCCACTACGAGGACCGTGCGGTCCACCATCTGTTCTCGGTGGCGTGCGGGCTCGACTCGATGGTCGTCGGCGAGGGCCAGATCCTCGGGCAGATCAAGGACTCGCTGGCCAAGGCGCAGGACCTGCACACCGCCGGGCGGCTGCTGAACGACCTCTTCCAGCAGGCTCTGCGGGTCGGCAAGCGGGCTCACTCCGAGACCGGGATCGACCGGGCCGGACAGTCGCTGGTCACCTTCGGGCTGGAGCAGCTCGCCGCCGGCGGCGATGCCGAGGAATGGGCTCGCGGCAAGAAGGCGCTCGTCATCGGGGCCGGGTCGATGTCCTCGCTGGCCGCGGCGACCCTGGCCCGGGCCGGGGTGGACGAGGTGGTGATCGCCAACCGGACCGCCGATCGGGCCGACCGGCTCGCCGAGATACTCAATGACGCCGGCGACCTGGACGTGGTGGCCCGGGCGGTACCGATGGACGCGGTGCCGGGCGAGCTGACACGTGCCGATGTTGTGGTGTCTTGTACGGGTGCGACCGGGCTCGTGCTGAGCGCGGACGCGGTTGGGGCGGCGGTTTCGGGGCGGGTGCCGGACGCGGGTGCGGGGGTGGGTTCGCCCGCCCGCGCCGGCGGGGTGCCGTCTCGCTTCGGGTCGGGAGCCGCCCAAGCGGCACGACTGCCCGCAGACCATGAGGGCGGCGAGGAAAACTGTCCGCTCGATCTGCCCTCCCTTTCCGCCACCGCCGGTTTCTCCGTCCTCGGGGAAGCCGCCGTGGCCGGGATGGGGGCCGCCGAGCTCGAGCAGCATGCGGCCTGGGTGGACAACGCTCCTCGGCCGCAGGAAGCCAAGTCGGTGGCCGAGGAGGCCGAGGCCATCGTCGCGCTTGCCGCGCTTGCCTCCTCCGGGATGCGGATTCCCGAGCGTCGTAAGCCCGCGGCGGTCGTTGAGGCGGCTCGGCCTGCGCCTGTGCTCTTTCTGCTCGACCTCGCCATGCCCCGGGACATCGACGCCGCCGTGCATCGGATCGGCGGGGTGCGGCTCGTGGACATCGAGTCGTTGGCCGAGGCCAGTGCGGATGCGCCGATGGTCGCCGACGTCGACCAGGTGCGACGGATCGTGGCCGACGAGGTCGCCGCGTTCGGGGCCGCGCTCAGGGCGGCCCACATCACGCCGACCGTGGTGGCGCTGCGGACCATGGCCGCGGATGTCGTGGCCCATGAGATCGCGCGGCTCGAAGGGCGGCTTCCCGGGCTCGACGACAAGCACCGGGCCGAGATCACGCAGACCGTGAAGCGGGTCGTGGACAAGTTGCTGCACGCCCCGACCGTGCGGGTCAAGCAGCTCGCCGCCGAGCCGGGCGGCGCGGGGTACGCCGATGCCCTGCGCACCCTGTTTGACCTCGACCAGGAAGCGGTCGCCGCCGTCTCCCGCGCCGACGGCGCCGACGACGAATCTGAGAACAGCAAGAACCGAGGGCCAGCATGAGTAGCAAGGCACTGAGGCTCGGGACCAGGCGAAGCAGACTCGCCATGGCCCAGTCCGGGCAAGTCGCGGACGCCGTGAGCCAGGTGACCGGACGGCCCGTCGAGCTCGTCGAGATCACCACCTACGGCGACACGTCCCGTGAGCACCTCGCGCAGATCGGCGGCACGGGGGTCTTCGTGACCGCGCTGCGGGAGGCGCTGCTGCGGGGTGAGGTCGACTTCGCGGTTCATTCGCTGAAGGACCTGCCCACCACGCAGCCCGAGGACCTCGTGCTCGCCGCCGTACCGGAGCGTGAGGACCCGAGGGACGTCATCGTCGCCCGGGACGCGCTGAAGTTCACCGACCTGCCCAGGGGGGCCAGGATCGGGACCGGTTCGCCGCGGCGGACGGCCCAGCTCAACGCGTATGCGCTGAGCCATGGGCTGGACATCGAGACCGTGCCGATCCGGGGGAACGTCGACACCCGGATCGGGTATGTGCGCGAAGGCGGGCTGGACGCCGTGGTCCTCGCCGCCGCAGGACTCAGCCGCCTCGGGCGGATCGACGACGTGACCGACTTCCTGTCGGTCGACACCGTTCTGCCCGCCCCCGGCCAGGGGGCACTGGCGATCGAGTGCGCCGCGGACGACGCGGAGCTGATCGCCGCGCTCGGGGAACTCGACGACCCGTTCACCCGGGCCGCCGTGACCGCCGAGCGGTCACTGCTCGCCGCCCTGGAGGCCGGCTGCAGCGCCCCTGTGGGCGCGCTGGCCGACCTTCTGGCCGACGGGCAGATCGTCAAGGAAATGCGCCTGCGCGGGATAGTCGGCACGACCGACGGTTCGCGTACGGTGCAGCTGTCCACCACCGGTCCCGTGCCCGAGACACACGACCAGGCGACGGCGCTCGGTCGCGAACTCGCTGCCGAGATGCTTGCCCAGGGCGCGGCCGGTCTGATGGGGGAGCGAGCACAGTGAGCCCCACCACCCTTCCCACCGGCCTCGATCACGGGCACGTCACCTTCCTGGGTGCCGGACCCGGGGATCCGGGACTGCTGACTCTGCGCGCCGTGGAGGCGCTGGCGAACGCGGACGTCCTGGTCGCCGAGCACGACGTGCTCGACGTGGTGCGTCAGCACGCCAGACACGGCGTCGCCGAGGTGCACACGGACGGGGGTCCTTCGTCGGACCCGCTTCCGGGCACGGGCACACCTCAGCTGGCGGTTGTTGACGGCTCGTCAACAACCGCTGGGGTCCCCGCGGTACGGGATGCCGCACATCTTGTCATGGAGGCCGCGCGGGGCGGCAGGCGGGTCGTCCGTGCGGTCTCCGGTGACCCCGGCCTGGACGCCTACGCCGCCGAGGAGATGCTGGCCTGCGCTCGCGCGGGTCTCTCCTTCGAGGTCGTGCCCGGTGTCGCCGCGGCCGTCGGCGTGCCCGCGTACGCCGGTGTCCCGCTGCGGGACGCCCAGGGCGCGGACGTCCGCTTCGTGGACGCCCGTACCGCCTCCGACCGGTGCTGGACGGAGGTGGGCGCGTCGGACGGGACCGTGGTGGTCTCCACGACGCTGGACTCCGTCGGCGCCGCCGCGGGCGAACTGGTGTCCGCCGGACGTAAGCCCGATACGCCGATCACCGTGACCGTGGCCGGCACGACCACGCGTCAGCGCACCTGGACCGCGACCCTCGGGACCATCGCCCAGACGCTGAAGCAGGCCAAGGTGCTGCCCTCGCCGGAGGGCGGCCGGCCGGTGATAGTGGTGGTCGGTGAGCGTTCCTCCGCCGCACAGCGCGACCAGCTGTCGTGGTTCGAGTCCAAGCCGCTGTTCGGCTGGAAGGTCCTCGTGCCGCGTACGAAGGAGCAGGCGGTGTCGCTCTCCGACCAGCTGCGGTCCTACGGGGCCGTACCGCACGAGGTCCCGACGATCGCCGTCGAGCCGCCGCGGACGCCCCAGCAGATGGAACGTGCCGTCAAGGGTCTGGTGACCGGGCGGTACGAGTGGATCGCCTTCACGTCGGTCAACGCGGTGAAGGCCGTCCGGGAGAAGTTCGAGGAGTACGGGCTCGACGCGCGGGCCTTCGCGGGGATCAAGGTCGCCGCGGTGGGGGAACAGACCGCCAAGGCGCTGGTCGCCTTCGGTGTGAAGCCGGACCTGGTGCCGAGCGGGGAGCAGTCCGCCGCCGGGCTGCTGGAGGACTGGCCGCCGTACGACCCGGTGTTCGACCCGATCGACCGGGTGTTCCTGCCGCGTGCGGACATCGCCACGGAGACCTTGGTCGCCGGGCTGATCGAGCTGGGCTGGGAGGTCGACGACGTGACGGCCTACCGGACGGTCCGTGCCTCGCCGCCGCCGGCGGAGACCCGGGAGGCGATCAAGGGGGGCGGGTTCGACGCCGTGCTCTTCACGTCGTCGTCCACGGTGCGCAACCTGGTGGGTATCGCGGGCAAGCCGCACAACGTGACCGTCATCGCCTGCATCGGCCCGGCGACCGCCAAGACGGCGGAGGAGCACGGGCTGCGGGTCGATGTCATGGCTCCGGAGCCGTCGGTGCAGAAGCTGGCGGAGGCGCTGGCCGACTTCGGTCTGAAGCGGCGGGCCGCCGCCATGGAGGCCGGGGACGCGGTGACACGGCCGAGCGAGCGGCGGCCGGGGGCACGGCGGCGGCGTACGACCTGAGGTGCGGCGGGGGTGCGGCTGAGGGCCGCACC
>NZ_JBEXCS010000138.1:0-18044 GCF_040605395.1 Streptomyces sp. NPDC005648
GCTGCTCGTCGTGCTCGGTATCCGGGCCGACTTCTACGAGCAGTGCCTGGCCTATCCCGAGCTGGCGGACGCGCGGCGGGAGCCGCTCAGGCGAGCCTGACCCGGGCGAGCTGGCGGGACTGGGCGACCAGGCGGTCGGCGCTGTCCCAGACCTCGGCGTCCTCCTCCAGGAAGCCGCCGGCCAGGTTGCGGGTGGTGATGGAGACGCGCAGCGGGCCGGGGGCCGGGCGGCAGCGGACGTGGACCGTGAGCTCGACCGTGGGGACCCAGCCCTTCAGGCCGATCTCGAAGGCGGTGGGCGGAAGGGCGTCCACCGCCAGCAGCAGGGAGAGCGGGTCCGCGTCGCGGCCGTCGGCGAGGCCGAACCAGGCCCGCATCTCGCCCTTGCCGGAGGGCGCGCCGAGCGCCCAGCCGAGGGTGGCCGGGTCCAGCTTGATCATCAGTCGGTCGGCGATGGCGGAGCTGCCGGGCAACGGCGCGGGACCGCCCGACGGCAGTGGGACGTCGGATGCGTCCTGCGGGCCGAAGCAGTCGTCCAGCGGCGGGAACGCGGGCGGTGCGGCCGTCGTGCGGACGTCGTCGGGGAGGGAGTCCAGGTCGCCGTAGGAGGCGAGGACGCGGAGGCGTTCCACCTCGCGGCCCTGCTCGTCGTACTGGAACAGCGAGGCCTGGCCGGTGGAGAGGGTGCGGCCGGTGCGGACGACGTCGGTGCGGACGACCGCCGGGCCCGGCTGGGAGGCGGTGAGGTAGTGCGCCGAGATGGTGAAGGGGTCGGCGTGCGGCAGCGCGTCCGCGAGGGCGCGGCCCAGGACGGCCAGGAGGTAACCGCCGTTGACGGCGTTGATGATGGTCCAGCCGGCGGACAGGTCGATGTCGTAGACGCCGGGGGCGCGTCGGGTGAGCGCGGTGTCGCGGTCGAACTCGCTGTCGCCGATCGTGGCCCGCTCGGGGGCCGGCGCGGAGGCTGCTTCTGGCATGGATGAACCGTACAACAGGTAATTACTAAGCGGTAGCTTTTAGCTGTCCGGCTCAGTGGTATGTGACATAGCACTGAGCCGGAACCCCCTTCTCCCGGGTGAGATCCCGGCAATTTCTTAGTAAGTGTCCGTACTCGTCCTCAACCCGAGGCCGCTCCGCCCCCTCTATGGGGACATGAGCCTCACCGGGACTCCGTTCCTCTACACGCTGATCGTGCTGTTCGCGGTCGCCCTGATACTGCCGCTTGTGCTGTGGTCACGGGTGCGCGGGCCACAAGCCCTGCGCACGGCGGCCCGGATGCTGATGCTGATCTTCGCCCAGGGGACCGCGGTCGCCCTGGTCTTCGTCCTCGTCAACAACGCCAACAGTCTCTACGACAACTGGGCCGACCTGCTCGGCACCGGCAACCACGTCCAGCAGGCGGCCAACCTGGGAGCGGACGGGACCGGCGGAATAGCGCTGAAACGGTTGCCCAAGGTGAAGCAGACCTTCACCCCGGCGAGCGGACCGGGCATGCGCGGGGTGCGCGAGACACAGCTCAAGGGCCGGGTCTCCGGCGTGAACGCCGAGGTCTACGTCTGGCTGCCGCCGCAGTACGGCGAGGCGAGGTACGCGCACCACAAGTTCCCGGTCGTCGAACTGCTGCCGGGCTACCCCGGCTCGGCGAAGGCCTGGTTCGGCTCGCTGCATGTGACCCGCCAGCTGGAGCCGCTGATGCGCGACGGCCAGGTCGCGCCGTTCATCCTGGTCGCACCGCGCACCAACCTGCTGGCCGGCGTGGACACCGGCTGCGCCAACATCCCCGGCACGGTCAACGCCGACTCCTGGCTCAGCATCGACGTGCCCAAGATGGTCATGGACAACTTCCGGGCCGAGTCCGCGCCCAAGGGCTGGGCGGTCTCCGGGTACTCGGCGGGCGCGCACTGCGCGGTGAAGCTGGCCGTCGCCCACCCGGACCGCTACATGGCCGCGGTCAGCATGTCCGGCTACAACGACCCGATCGGCGAACGCAATTCGCTGGCCGCCCAGAACCTGCGGATCCGCGCCGAGAACAACCCCTACCTGCTGCTGAAGGGGGCCCGCACCCCGCCCAGGATCGCCCTCTACATCTCCGGCCAGCCGCGCGACGGCTACGAGGCGGGCATCGCCCTGGAACAGGCCGCGAAGGCCCCCACGACCGTACATGTGATCTTCATCCCGAAGAGCGCGGGCGGCCACAACATGGCGCTGTGGCGGCCGCAGGTGGTGCCGTCCTTCCGCTGGCTCTCGGTCCAGATGGGCCAGCACAGCGCCCGCGGCACTATTCCTCCCGAACCGTCGAGCGGCGGTTCCACGCACGCGGCGCTCGCCAGTGGTACCGCATCGCGAGCAGGCGCAGGACGAAGGCGGTGACGACCGCGAGCCCGCTGGTCAGCGGGGTGAGGACGTCGTAGCGGATACAGAGGACGACCATGGTGGCGCCGACCATGGCGGGGACCGCGTAGAGGTCGCGGTCCCAGCGCAGCAGTGAGGGCACCTCGTTGGCGAGGACGTCCCGGAGCACACCGCCGCCGACGGCGGTGGCGAGGCCCAGTGTGGCGGACTGGGTCAGGCCCAGTCCGTACTCGTACGCCTTCGTCGTCCCGGCGACGCAGAACAGGCCGAGGCCGGCCGCGTCGAAGACGTTGACGGCGACCTGGATGCGCTCGACGTGCGGATGGAGGAAGACCACCATCAGCGCGGCGAGCAGCGGGGTGACGAAGTAGCCGAGGTCCGTGAAGGCGGCGGGCGGGACGGCGCCGATGATCAGGTCCCTCAGCAGCCCTCCGCCCAGCGCGGTGACCTCGGCGAGCACGGCGATGCCGAAGACGTCGAAGTTCTTGCGGACCGCCAGCAGCGCGCCGGAGATGGCGAACACGAAGATGCCGACGAGGTCGAGCGTGTGCTGGACGGAGGGGCTGAACAGTTGTTGGAGCACCCCCCATTCTTACTCGGGGGTCCTACAGGGCCGGCTTGCCCGTCGTGTGGATCCACTTCTGGAAGAGGTCGGTCAGGTCCTGGCCGCTGATCTTCTGCGCGAGCTGGATGAACTCGGCGGTGTTCGCGTTGCCGTAGCGGTGGAGCCTGGTCCAGGCGGGCAGGAGCTTGAAGAAGGCCTGGTCGCCGATGCGTTCGCGCAGGGCCTGCAGGGTCATCGCGCCGCGCTGGTAGACCGCGGAGGCGAACATGGTGTCGCGCTGCGGGTCGGCGACGGTGACCTGCCAGAACGCGTTGTCGGCGGGGCGGGAGTTGTAGGCGGCGAGGAACGAGTCATGGGCGCTGCGGGTGCCCTGGTGCTCGGCCCACAGCCACTGGGCGTAGGTGGCGAAGCCCTCGTTGAGCCAGATGTCCTTCCAGCGCTCCACGGAGACCGAGTCGCCGAACCACTGGTGGGCCAGTTCGTGCACGATCGTGGTCTCGTTGCGCACGGCCGAGTACGCGGGCTTGCTCTGCACCTCCAGTGAGAACCCGGCCTGGGGCATGTCGTCGACGATCGCGCCGGTCTCCTCGAAGGGGTACGGCCCGAAGACCTGCTGCCAGTAGTCGGTGGCGGCGGCCGTGACGGCGTACACGTCCACGTTGTTGCTGTTCGCGAGCACCGGGTCGATGGCGACGTAGATCGGGATGCCGGCGGGGGTCTTCCCCGTCTTCACGTCGAACTTGCCGATGGTGGCGGTCGCGAGGTAGGTCGCCATGGGCTTGGACTCACGCCAGTGGGTGTACGTCGAGTCGCCCTTGTCGTACGTCGAGACGAGCCGGCCGTTGGAGACGCCGGTCAGGCCCTTGGGGGCCTTGATGCGGATGTCGTAGGTGGCCTTGTCGTCCGGGTGGTCGCTGGACGGGAACCAGGTGGAGGCGGCGTTGGGTTCACAGGCGACGAAGACGCCGTCGGGGGTCTTCATCCAGCCGTAGTCGGAGCCGAAGACGATGGGGCCGTTGAGGGGCTCGGGGACGCCGCCGTAGGTGACGGTGACCTGGAAGTCGTGGCCCTCGCGCAGGAATCCCCTCGGGGTGACGCGCAGTTCGTCGCCGTCCCGGGTGAACTGGGCACGTCTGCCGTTCACTTCGACCCCGGTGACCTCCAGCTTCTGCAGGTCCAGGTCGAAGGCGGAGAGGTTCTGGGTGGCGCGGGCCGTGAGGGTCGTACGGCCGTCGAGGCGGTCGGTGTCGGGGTTGTACGCCACGTCGAGGGTGTAGTGACGGGCGTCGAAGCCACCGTTGCCGAGGTTCGGGAAGTAGGGGTCGCCGATGCCGGGCGCTCCTGGGGTGGGAGCGGAGGAGGCCGCGATGACGAAGAAAGAGGCCGCCGCGGTGGCGACGGCCCCTAAGCGCGCGGAACGGGAGAGTGCCATGAGTCGTCCCTTCGGTGCGTGATCCGATCAGTCGGACACGCGCGACTCTGCACTCCCCCATTCAGGCATGTACATGACTTTACCAACTTGTCATGTGCTACTTGTCGGTTGACTCCTGGCTTCCGGATTCCGCTTCGGCGGAGTCGCCCGTCGAGGCATCGGCCGAGTCCTCGGTCGCGCCGCCGGCCGGCTCACCGGCCGGCTCGTCGCCCTCCTCGGCGGGGGCGACCAGCTCGGCCGCCTCCTTGGCCGCGGTCAGCAGCACGGTGTCCTGCGGGGCCTGGTCCTCGAAGTTCTCCGGGTGGTGGCAGGCGACCTGCTGGCCGGGGCGGAGCTCGATGAGCGGGGGCTCGGTCGTCTTGCAGATCTCCGTCGCCTTCCAGCACCGGGTGTGGAACCGGCAGCCGCTCGGCGGGGAGATCGGCGAGGGCACGTCGCCCCTGAGCAGGATGCGCTCGCTCTTGGTGTGCTTCCGCTTCGGGTCCGGGATCGGCACCGCGGACATGAGCGCCTTGGTGTACGGGTGCATCGGCGCCCTGTACAGCGCGTCACGGTCCGCCAGTTCGACGATCTTGCCCAGGTACATCACCGCGATGCGGTCCGAGACGTGCCGGACCACCGAGAGGTCGTGCGCGATGATCACATAGGTCAGGCCCAGTTCCGACTGGAGGTCGTCCAGCAGGTTCACGACCTGAGCCTGGATCGACACGTCCAGCGCCGAGACCGGCTCGTCCGCCACGACCAGCTTGGGGTTCAGGGCGAGCGCGCGGGCGATGCCGATGCGCTGGCGCTGACCGCCGGAGAACTCGTGCGGATAGCGGTTGTAGTGCTCGGGGTTGAGGCCCACGACCGACAGCAGCCGCTGGACCTCCTTCTTGACGCCGCCCTCGGGCTCGACGCCCTGCAGCCGGAAGGGAGCCCCGACGATCGTGCCGATGGTGTGGCGCGGGTTGAGCGAGGAGTACGGGTCCTGGAAGATCATCTGCACATCGCGGCGGAGCGGCCGCATACCGCTGACGCCGAGGTGCGTGATGTCCCTGCCCTCGAACTCGACCGTACCGCCGGTCGGTTCGAGCAGCCGGGTGATCAGCCGGCCCATCGTGGACTTGCCGCAGCCCGACTCGCCCACGACGCCGAGGGTCTCGCCCTTGCGGACCTCGAAGTCGATGCCGTCGACGGCGCGCACCGCACCGGTCTGCCGCTGGAGCAGACCCTTGCGGATCGGGAAGTGCTTCTGCAGCCCCGACACCTTCAGCAGGACCTCGTGTTCGGAGGCGTCCTCGGTGAGGGTGGCACCGTCACTCTGCGCGGGGATGGTCGCTTCTTTTTCGTCGCTCACAGCTTCGGCGCAATCTCTTCGGTCCAGATACGCTCCCGCTGCTCCTGCGTCATGTGGCAGGCGGCCCAGTGCTGGCCGCCGACCTCGGTCAGCTCGGGGCGGACCGTGCGGGTGACGTTGTCCTTGGGAATGTCGGCGTAGGGGCAGCGCGGGTTGAAGGGGCAGCCGTCCGGGACGTTGATCAGCGAGGGCGGGGAGCCCTGGATCGGGATGAGCCGGTCGGTGTCCTCACGGTCCAGACGCGGCATCGAGCCGAGCAGGCCCCAGGTGTAGGGGTGGCGGGGCTCGGAGAACACCGACTCGGCCGGGCCCCGCTCCACGGGCCGGCCCGCGTACATGACCAGCAGCTCGTCGGCCATCTCGGCGACGACCCCGAGGTCGTGCGTGATCATGATGACCGCGGAGCCGAACTCCTTCTGCAGATCCCGGATCAGGTCGAGGATCTGCGCCTGGACGGTCACGTCCAGGGCGGTCGTCGGCTCGTCCGCGATGAGCAGCTCGGGGTTGTTGACCAGCGACATCGCGATCATCGCACGCTGGCGCATACCGCCGGAGAACTCGTGCGGGAAACCGTCCACGCGCTTGGCCGGCTCCGGGATGCCCACACGGTCCAGCATCTCGACGGCCCGCTGCTTGGCCACCTTCTTGGACACGTCGTGGTGGACCCGGTAGGCCTCGATGATCTGCTGTCCGACGCTGTAGAACGGGTGCATCGCCGACAGCGGGTCCTGGAAGATCATCGCCATCTTGCGGCCGCGCAGCCGGCGCACGTCGTCGGGGTCGGCGCCGATCAGCTCCTCGCCGTCCAGCCAGACCTCGCCGGAGACCTTGGCGTTGGTGGACGAGCGGTGCAGGCCCATGATGCCCAGCGAGGTCACCGACTTGCCGGAGCCGGACTCACCGACGATGCCCAGGGTCTGGCCGCGGCGCAGGTCGAAGCTGACGCCGTCGACCGACTTGACGAGACCGTCGAAGGTGTCGAAGTGGATACGCAGATCGCGGACGGAGAGGAACGCGTCGTCGGCGCCGGACGGGGCGACGGGGGCCGGTTCGCCCAGCGCCGCCTTTTCGAGCTTGCTCACGAGTACCTCACGCGGGGGTCGATGGCTGCGTAGACCAGGTCGACGAGGAGATTGCAGAAGACGATGAAGAACGCGGCGACCAGGGTCACGCCCATCACGATGGGCAGGTCGTTGTCCTTGATCGCCTGGATCGAGTAGGCGCCGATGCCCTGCAGGGAGAACACCGTCTCCGTCAGCACCGCCGTGCCGATCAGAGTGCCGAAGTCCATGCCGAAGATGGTGACGATGGGGGTCAGCGCGGCCCGCAGACCGTGCTTGGTCACCACCGTGCGCTCCTTGAGGCCCTTGGCCCGCGCCGTGCGGATGTAGTCCTCGCCCATGGTCTCCAGCATGCCCGCCCGGGTGAGCCGGGCGTAGAGGGCGGAGAAGAGGAACGCGAGGCTGATCCACGGCAGCAGCAGATGCCAGGCCCAGTCGGCCGGGTTCTGGGTGAACGGCACATAGTCCGTGCTGTCCCAGATGGGCCACTGGTAGACGAAGAGCGCGTTGATCACCTGGCCGGTGAAGAAGATCGGGAGCGAGACGCCGGCGAGCGCGATGAACATGGAGATGCGGTCGATCGGCTTGCCCTTGCGCAGCGCCGAGATGACACCGGTCGTCACACCGAAGATCACCCAGATCACGGCCGCACCGACGGCCAGCGAGAAGGAGACCGGGATGCGCTGGGTGAGCTGGGGCCAGACCTCGACGTGACTCTTGAAGGAGTAGCCGAAGCAGGGCGCGCTGCAGTGCGACGCATCGGGGCCGAACTTGTAGTCGGCGCCTACGAACAGGCCCTTGAGGTAGTCCCAGTACTGGATGACGATGGGCTGGTCGAAGCCCAGGTTCTTCTTGATCGCGGCGACGGACTCGGGATTGGCGTCCTTGCCGACGTACTGGGTGGCCAGCTGGGTGGCCGTCTGGCCGCCTAGACGAGGGACCAGGAAGAAGATGGCGAAGGTGACTGCGCTGACCACCAGCAGCAGTACCAATGCGCCGAAGACGCGTCGGATGATGTACGCAGCCACAGCTGTCCGGCTCCGAGCGGCCGGGACGGGGTTTTCCGTCCCGACCGCCCGGAGCCTTCACCTGCCTTTCAGGGGAATCCGGCCTGTGCTTACTTCGACGAGCTCAGCAGCAGGTAGTCGTACATACCGAGGTACGCCTGGGTGACCGTCACATTGGTCGCGGACGTCGGCCGGAACAAGAGGTTCTTGCGGTAGACCAGCGGAACGACCGAGCCGTTGTCCATGACCAGCTTGTCGATGTCGCCCCAGGCCTTGGTCCGGGCGGCGGAGTCGGTGTTGGCGATGGCGGACTTCAGAGCCTGGTTGATCTTCGGGTCGTTCAGCTCCATCAGGTTGTTGCCGCCCGAGGGCTTGATGGCAGCGCCGTCCACGATCTGGTCCAGGAAGCCGTAGCCGGTCGGCCAGTCGGCACCCCACGCCATGGAGAGCATGCCCAGCTTGTGCTGGTGGACGTAGCTCGGGACACCGGCGAAGTTCGCGAAGTACTTGCCGGAGGGGAACTGCTTGATGTCGACGTTGATGCCGACGCTCTTGAGCGAGTTCTGGATGGCCGTGGCCTGCGCGATCTCGGCGGGACGGTCCGAACGGGCGGTCAGCGTGGTGGAGAAGCCGTTCGGCTTGCCGCAGAGCTTGAGCTCCTCCTTGGCCTTGGCCGCGTCACCCTTGTGCCCGGCGGACGGGTACTCGTCGAACTTGGTGTAGCCGTTGACCGACGGCGGCAGCAGCGTGGTGGCCACGTCGCCCTTCGGCGAACCGCCGATGGCGTCGAGGACCGACTGCTTGTCGATCGCCCAGTTCACGGCCTTGCGGCAGTGGACGTTGTCGAACGGCGCCACGTTGACGTTCAGCGCGATGTACGAGGTCGCACCCGCGTAGGAGTTGTCCGTCTGCTTGGCGTACTTGCCGCTGAGCACCTTCGGCTGGGTCTGCGGCTGGACGCCGGTACCCGCGATGTCAGCCGTGATCTTGTCGGCCAGCAGGTTGTTGTCGATGGTGACCGGGTTGACCTTGAACTGGACGGTGATCTTGTCCGGCAGGGCCTTGCGGACCGGGTCGGTCTTCTGGTCCCAGTTCGTGTTGCGGACGAGGGTGGCGCTGCGGCCCTCCTCGTACGACTGGAACTTGTAGGGGCCCGAGGACACGATGTGCTGGACGTACTTCGCGCCGTCGTCCTTCGCCTGCGGCACGGGGGCCGTCTGAGAGAAGGTCGCCAGGTAGTCGAAGTCGGCGAACGGCTGGTTCAGCTTGAACACGATCGTCCGGTCGTCCGGGGTCTCGATCGACTTCAGGCCGTCGGCGGACTTGTCCTTGTACGGACCCTGGTACTTGTCGCCACCCTGGAGGTAGGCCTTGAAGTACGTGGGGCCGTTGGACAGGGCCTCGGGCGCGAAGTTGGAGCGCTCGATGGCGTACTTCACGTCCTTGGACGTGATCGGCGTGCCGTCGTCGAACTTCAGGCCCGAACGCAGGGTGTACGTCCACGTCTTCGCGTCGGCGCTGGGCTTGCCCAGGGACTCCGCCAGGTCGGGGACGACCTGGAGGCCCGCCTTGCCGGCGGCCGGCTTGAACGTGACGAGCGTACGCGCGTAGAGGCGCGAGAAGTTCTGCACGAACCCGTAGTACGTGTTGCCCGGGTCCAGGGAGTCCGGCACGTCGGAGTCCTCCAGCGTGACCGAACCCCCCTTCTTGTTCGACACGTTGACGATGGCGTCGAGCGCCGCGTCCTTCTTGCCGCTGCCGCCACCGCCGCTGCTGTCCTTGCTGCTTCCGCCGCATGCGGCAGCGCCCAGCGAGAGTGCCAGCACCGACGCCACGGCGGCGGTAACCCTTCTCGTCTTCACGTGAGGAATGCCCCCTCTATCGATGGATCACTTGCTGCGAGGGTCGAGTGCGTCACGCAGCCCGTCACCCAGCAGATTGAAGGCCAGGACGGTGATGAAGATCGCCAGTCCGGGCACGAACATGTACTGCGGATCCGCTGTGTAGAGATCCACGGCGTTGCTGAGCATCCCGCCCCAGGAGGCCTGCGGCGGAGCGATGCCGACTCCGAGGAAGCTCAGCGCGGCCTCGAAGAGGATGTTCGTCGGGATGATCAGCGTCGAGTAGACGAGGATCGGTGCGACGAGATTGGGGAGCAGTTCCCGGAACAGCACGTAGGGACCACGGGCTCCGAGACTCTGGGCCGCCTCGATGAACTCCCGCCTGCGCAGGCTCATCGTCTGGGCGCGCACGATACGGCCGATGTACGGCCAGCTGAAGAAGCCGATCACGAAGATCAGCACGCAGATGCGCAGCGACAGACCGTTCAGACCGAAGAAACCGTCCTGCACGGAGGCGGAGATGGCGATGGCGAACAGGAGCAGCGGGAAGGCGAGGAAGGTGTCCATCAGCTTGTTGATGAAGCCGTCCACCCAGCCGCCGTAGTACCCCGCGATGACACCCAGGACGGTGCCGATGACCACCGACAGCAGCGTGGCGCCGCCGGCGACGAGCAGCGAGACCCAGGAGCCGTCGATGATGCGGGCGAGCATGTCACGGCCGTACTGCGGCTCGACACCGAGCGGGTGGGACCAGCTCATACCGCCCCAGCCGCCCTTGGGCGCGAGCAGCGCCGGGTCGATGAGGTCCTGGTGGAACTTGTCGGGGTCGAGCCCGAAGACCCACTCGATCGGCTTGGCCAGGACGGCCATCAGCACGAGACAGATCACGACGATGCCGCCGGCCACGGCCACCTTGTCCCGCTTGAAGCGGGTCCAGGCGATCTGGGTGAGCGAACGTCCCTCGATCTGGCTCTTCTTGGCCCCGGCGAGCACGGCCTCGGGCTGCGCTCCGGCTTCCGCCCCCGTGGTCTCGATCGGTGCGGTCACAATGACCTGACCCCTCTCGCCGGTGGTGACCGGCCTTTGTCCGCCGCTGTGGGCGGCTTCGTTCGCTTACCTGCTGCGCGGTGGCCGCGGATGAGTGCGGCCGGGATGTGTGAGGCGATCCTCCGATTGGTACCGATCGGTACCTGCCTGCAGGACTGGTGGCCTCGCGCCTTCAGGGGAGTCTTCAACGCCCTGGCGATCACGCGCCAGATCTGATGGAGAAAGTATGCGCAACCGTGATGACGATTGAGGGGTTCCGTTATCCGGACGCCTGGTCGCGAGGGGCGGACACTGACAATGGGGTACGAAGAGGGTGAATATCACCCTATCCCGGTCCATCTACGCGCGAAGATCCATCGGGAGCGCCGAAGGCGCCGAACGATCTCAGTAGGTCCCGGGACCGGGATAGCCGTAGCCGCCCGCCGGCGCCTGGGCCGGTGCGGGGGCGTGGGCCTCACGGTCGTAGAAGGGGCGGGCGCTCGCCCGCATCCACAGGGCGACGGGGTCGTACTCGTCGGACATCGCGACCGTCGAGACCGGGAGACCGTCGGGGACCGCGCCGATGGACTGCTGCATCATCGCGCGCACCGAGTCGACGGCGGAGGGGCCGGTGTCGTAGACGTCCAGACCGATGGCGAGATACGGCGCCCCCAGCGCCGGCTGCACCCAGGCGCGGCGCAGTGAGCGGACGGCCGGGGTGCGGTGGGCGTTCTGCACGAGCAGGCCGTAGAACTGCGGGATCTCGATGGTCGGTTCGCTCAGGCGCAGCGGGCCGGCGGGCTGGCGGTCCAGGCCGGTGGCGATACGGCGCAGGTCCAGCCACGGGATGCCGACGCCGCCGCCGGGGGCGTGCGGGTTGAGCCAGAGGCCGTAGTGGTCGGGGTAGAGGGTGCGGGCCACGTCGATGCCCTCGACCACTTCGTACGAGCGGTTCCAGCCGCTGGCGCTGAGCTCCTGGGCGGAGGTGACACAGGGGGCGTAGCCGTAGCCCTCGACGTCCATGTTTCCGTACTGGGCGTCGGGGGAGCCGGACTGGCCGTGCCACAGCAGCATCCAGATCTGGCCGGAGCCGGGGGTCGCGAGGGCGCGGAGGAGCGCCTCGTAGGCGTCGTAGCGCCCGGGGGTCACCTGGCGCAGCATGTGCTCGACCGTGCCGGTCGTGGTACCGCTGGCGCTCACGTGTACCGCCCCTTCTTTTCGATGCCCCGTTGTATGGAACGAGTCTAAGCGCCCAGTGACTCGGGACTGGTCGTACGTGCGCGAGTGCGGGTGCGTCGTGGCTGGTCGCGCTCGCGCGGCGGCAGCCGCATGTCCGGTACGGCCCCACGCCCCTGAGGAGGCGTCACCCCGGCCCCGCCTAGAAGTGGTCCCTCGTGTAGAACGGGCGGACCTGGTCCCGCATCCACAGGGCCACCGGGTCGTCCGTGACGTCCAGCAGAACCAGGTTGACCGGCCACTGGGTGGGGATTCTGGTGACGGCGCGTTCCAGGGCCTGGAGGGGGAGCACGCGCAGGTCGCCCTCCCACTGGGAGAGTTCGACGCCCACGAACATGACGGGCGCCGCCGTCTCGACGGCCGCCAGGCAGCGGCGGGCGGTCACGACCACCCCGGTGCCGGCGAACTCCTCGGACGCGGCGGCCAGGAAGTCGATCGGGTCGTCCTGCCAGTCCGGCTCGTAGAGCTTCACCCGGCCGCCGGAGGCGGGGCCGTCGAGCACCGTGCGGCCGACGCGGCAGAGCTCGGCGACCGCGGGGGGCGGGACGGGGACGCCGATCACGCCGTCCGGGTTGATGGCCAGGCCCACCTGCGGGGGCAGTCCGCGGGCGAACTCGACCGCCGGGGCGATCGTGTACGACATATGGCTGCCCACGACCTGGCGGAACTGCTCCTCGGAGCTGAAGACCGGGACATAGGCCTGGCCCTCGATCTCCATCGTGGGCAGGTCGAGGGGGCCGCTGTGCGGGCCGCCGCCGTTGGGCAGCGGGATCCAGAGGAAGCTGCGGCCCAGGACCTCGATGATCCTGCCGCCCGCGGCGGGAATGCCGAAGGAGGCCGACAGCACCTCCTCCAGCTCGTTGCCGGGCCATCCGCCGTGCGGATGGGGGTGTGCCTGCGTGGGAAAGTCCGCGGGAAGATCCGCCGGGAAGTCCATCTGTCTACGACCGCCTGCTGTGAACCACTGCTGTGGCAGGAAAGGCTAGCGGGTGGAGCCGACATCGGGTCGGTTCGTGAAGGCGATCCGGCGCAGCACGTCCGCCGCCGGACGGTCCAGCAGCAGCGCCGAGCCCACGCCCGGGGGCAGGTCGCCGCGTTCGACGGAGCGGATGAGGCGGGCCGCTGCCGAGCGGTGGCGCAGGAACGCGTAGCGGGAGACGCCCCGGCCGCGCTCGCGCTGGCCCTCCAGGGCCGTGCCCGGCGGGACGTCCAGGAGCAGCAGGTGCAGGGTGCCGCCCCGGCGGCGGGCCTCACGGGCCAGCCAGTCGCGGACCCAGGCCTGGGTACCGCAGTCGTGGACCACGACGCCCTCGCCGGAGCGCAGGGCGCGGCGCAGTCCGGCGAAGTGGGCCAGGCGGACCAGGGGGCGGTAGAGGGCGTACGGCAGGAAGCCGGGGGCCCGGGCGTCCCAGCGGTCGCGGGTGTCCTGGGAGTCGACACGGACGCCGTTGACCGCGCGGTTCATCAGGGTCGACTTCCCGCTGCCGGGCAGGCCCGTGACGACGACGAGGTCGCGGGGGCCGAAGAGCAGGGCGTGCGGACTGTGTCCGGAGCGGTCGCGCAGGTCGCGGACGACCGGTACCGGGCGCTCGCACCGCTCGCGGGCCGGGGCCGTGGGCTGCTTCGGCAGCGCCACGGCCGAGGTCGTGGCGTACGCCGTGGTCCTGTTCACCGTGATCGTCCTCCCTGCGGGGTCAGGAAAGGTTCTGCCCTGCTTGTGTAAAGAGAAGGTAATGCACGGTCTCTCGCGGTTCCGTTCGGTTCCGGCCACAGCCCCGTCACAAAGGGGAGGGGCGGAGGTGACCTGCCGCGGGCGGGGTCGGCGTGCAATGATGTGCGCGCAACTGCATACCGGCCGTTTGAATCCGCGCGGGAGAGTCCCCGCAGCAGAGTCTGCGGGGCGCCGAAGGAGCAAGTCCCTCCCTTGAATCTCTCAGGCCCCGTTACCGCGCGGGCGAGGCACATCTGAAAAGCGGACCACCGATCCGGTGGTCCCACCCAAGGTGCAAGCCATGGCTTCATGGCGAACCTCTCAGGTTCCGATGACAGATGGGGAGGAACGACCTCGCCCGTCATGCCTTTTGCCCTGGGAGACATCCGTCCGATGAGCAGTACAGATATCCGTCGTACCGCGCTCGACGCCCTGCATCGCTCGCTCGGCGCGACGATGACCGACTTCGCCGGCTGGGACATGCCGCTGCGCTACGGCTCCGAACGCGACGAGCACCTCGCCGTACGGACGAAGGCCGGGCTCTTCGACCTCTCGCACATGGGCGAGATCACCGTGACCGGCCCGCGGGCCTCCGCCCTGCTCGACCACGCCCTGGTCGGCAACATCTCGTCCGTCGGGGTCGGCCGCGCCCGCTACACCATGATCTGCCGGGCCGACGGCGGCATCCTCGACGACCTGATCGTCTACCGGCTCGCCGAGACCGAGTACATGGTGGTCGCCAACGCCTCCAACGCCCAGGTGGTGCTGGACGCGCTGGTGGAGCGGGCGTCCGGCTTCGACGCCGAGGTGCGCGACGACCGGGACGCCTACGCGCTGATCGCCGTCCAGGGCCCCGAGTCGCCCGGCATCCTCAAGTCGCTCTCCGACGCGGACCTCGACGGCCTCAAGTACTACGCCGGTCTGCCCGGGACGGTCGCCGGGATCCCGGCGCTCATCGCGCGCACCGGCTACACCGGCGAGGACGGCTTCGAGCTGTTCGTCGAGCCGGGGCACGCCGTCGAGCTGTGGCAGGCGCTGACCGAGGCCGGCGAGGGCGTCGGGCTCGTCCCCTGCGGGCTGTCCTGCCGGGACACGCTGCGTCTGGAGGCGGGCATGCCGCTGTACGGACATGAGCTCAGCACCTCGCTGACCCCCTTCGACGCCGGGCTCGGCCGGGTGGTGAAGTTCGAGAAGGAGGGCGACTTCGTGGGGCGCGAGGCGCTCGCCGAGGCCGCCTCGCGCGCCGAGCAGAACCCGCCGCGCGTCCTGGTCGGCCTGGTCGCCGAGGGGCGGCGGGTGCCGCGGGCCGGGTACCCGGTGGTCGCCGGGGGCGAGGTGATCGGCGAGGTGACGTCCGGCGCCCCCTCCCCCACGCTCGGGAAGCCGATCGCGATGGCCTACGTCGACGCGGCGCACTCGGCGCCGGGCACCTCGGGCGTGGGCGTGGACATCCGGGGCAGTCACGAGCCGTACGAGGTCGTGGCGCTGCCCTTCTACAAGCGGCGCAAGTGACACCGTCGTAGCCGACGTGCCATGCCCCGGGCAGTGAACTCGCGCACATCGTCCCTGCTCACCGGCGTGGTCAGCAGTCCCCCATTCATCAGCACTCCCCCGCGTACAGGAGAATTCAGGCCATGAGCAACCCCCAGCAGCTGCGCTACAGCAAGGAGCACGAGTGGCTGTCGGGCGCCGAGGACGGCGTCTCGACGGTCGGCATCACCGAGTTCGCGGCCAACGCGCTCGGCGACGTCGTCTACGCCCAGCTTCCCGAGGTGGGCTCCGCCGTGACCGCGGGCGAGACCTGCGGCGAGCTGGAGTCGACCAAGTCGGTCAGTGACCTGTACTCCCCCGTCACCGGTGAGGTCACCGAGATCAACGAGGACGTCGTCAACGACCCGTCCCTGGTCAACTCGGCTCCCTTCGAGGGCGGTTGGCTGTTCAGGGTCCGGGTCACCGAAGAGCCGTCCGACCTGCTCTCCGCCGACGAGTACACCGCCCAGAACGCCGGCTGAGGAGTCGTACCGCCTGATGTCCGTTCTCAACACCCCTCTGCATGAGCTCGACCCGGAGATCGCCGCCGCGGTCGACGCCGAGCTGGAGCGCCAGCAGTCCACCCTCGAGATGATCGCGTCCGAGAACTTCGCGCCGCTCGCGGTGATGGAGGCCCAGGGCTCGGTCCTGACCAACAAGTACGCCGAGGGCTACCCCGGCCGGCGCTACTACGGCGGCTGCGAGCACGTCGACGTGGCCGAGCAGATCGCCATCGACCGCCTCAAGGAGCTGTTCGGCGCGGAGTACGCCAACGTCCAGCCGCACTCGGGGGCCTCCGCCAACCAGGCCGCGCTGTTCGCGCTGGCCCAGCCCGGCGACACCATCCTGGGCCTGGACCTCGCCCACGGCGGCCATCTCACCCACGGGATGCGGCTGAACTTCTCCGGCAAGCAGTTCCATGTGGTCGCCTACCACGTCGACGAGGAGACCGGCCTGGTCGACATGGCCGAGCTGGAGAAGCTGGCCACCGAGCACCGGCCGAAGGTGATCATCGCCGGCTGGTCGGCGTACCCGCGGCAGCTGGACTTCGCCGAGTTCCGCCGGATCGCGGACGCGGTCGGCGCCCACCTGTGGGTCGACATGGCGCACTTCGCGGGTCTGGTCGCGGCCGGGCTGCACCCCAACCCGGTCGAGTACGCCGATGTCGTCACGTCCACCACGCACAAGACGCTCGGCGGCCCGCGCGGCGGGATCATCCTCGCCCGGCAGGAGTTCGCGAAGAAGCTGAACTCGTCCGTCTTCCCGGGCTTCCAGGGCGGTCCGCTGGAGCATGTGATCGCGGCGAAGGCGGTGTCCTTCAAGGTCGCGGCGGGCGAGGAGTTCAAGGAGCGCCAGCGGCGTACGGTGGACGGTGCGCGCATCCTCGCCGAGCGGCTGACGGCCGCCGACGCCCGCGAGGCCGGGGTGAACGTCCTGTCCGGCGGCACGGACGTGCACCTGATCCTCGTCGACCTGCGCGCGTCCGAGCTGGACGGACAGCAGGCCGAGGACCGTCTCCACGAGGTCGGCATCACGGTCAACCGCAACGCCGTCCCCAACGACCCGCGCCCGCCGATGGTGACCTCGGGTCTGCGGATCGGTACGCCGGCCCTGGCGACCCGCGGCTTCACGGCCGAGGACTTCACCGAGGTCGCGGACGTCATCGCCGAGACGCTGAAGGCGCCCTCTCCCTTCGGGAAGGACGACGCGGAGGCGCTGAAGGCCCGGGTGAAGGCGCTTGCCGACAAGCACCCGCTGTACCCCGGTCTGAACAAGTAGTTCCCCGGTGGGGGCACCCGACGACGTGTGCCCCCGCCCTTCTCGGAGGAGTTCCCGTGGCCATCTCGGTCTTCGACCTGTTCTCGATCGGCATCGGCCCGTCGAGCTCCCACACGGTGGGACCGATGCGCGCGGCCCGCATGTTCGCCCGCCGTCTGCGCAACGAGGAGCTGCTGGGCTCCGTCGCGTCCGTGCGTTGCGAGCTCTACGGCTCCCTGGGCGCGACCGGCCACGGCCACGGCACCCCCAAGGCGGTGCTGCTCGGCCTGGAGGGCGCCTCGCCGCGGACCGTGGACGTCGAGACGGCGGACGACGGGGTGGAGCGGATCAGGGAGTCCGGCCGTATCCGGCTGCTCGGGACGCACGAGATCCCGTTCTCCTTCGACGACGACCTGAAGCTGCACCGCCGCAAGGCCCTCCCGTACCACGCCAACGGCATGACGCTCTGGGCCTACGACGCCTCGGGCGCCGAGCTGCTGTCGAAGACGTACTACTCGGTGGGCGGCGGGTTCGTCGTCGACGAGGACGCGGTGGGCGCGGACCGGATCAAACTCGACGACACCGTGCTGAAGTATCCTTTCCGCACCGGTGACGAGCTGTTGCGTCTGACCAGCGAGACCGGGCTGTCGATCTCCTCGCTGATGCTGGAGAACGAGCGGGCCTGGCGCACCGAGGACGAGATCAGGGCAGGCCTGCTGGAGATCTGGCGGGTCATGCAGGCCTGTGTGTCCCGGGGCATGTCCCGCGAGGGCATCCTGCCGGGCGGTCTGAAGGTCCGCCGCCGGGCCGCCGTCTCCGCACGTCAACTCCGGGCGGAGGGCGACCCGTTGGCCCACGCCATGGAGTGGATCACGCTCTACGCGATGGCCGTGAACGAGGAGAACGCGGCGGGCGGACGGGTCGTGACCGCCCCGACCAACGGCGCGGCGGGCATCATCCCCGCCGTCCTGCACTACTACATCAACTTCGTCCCCGGCGCCGACGAGGACGGCGTGGTCCGCTTCCTGCTCGCGGCCGGCGCCATCGGCATGCTCTTCAAGGAGAACGCCTCCATCTCCGGCGCCGAGGTCGGCTGCCAGGGCGAGGTCGGCTCCGCCTGCTCGATGGCGGCGGGCGCCCTCGCCGAGGTGCTCGGCGGCTCGCCCGAGCAGGTCGAGAACGCGGC